>DATDPG010000014.1 GCA_035292885.1 Bdellovibrionota bacterium
AAAGCCCGTGCTCTTTGTTCTCGGGTCAAAATGTCCTCAACGTACCTATTCAAGTACGCTTCCGGGCATTTTGACCCTGCGGCCTCGATCACGGGCTTTTCGCTCGGTCTCGCGACGAATCCATTTATGAGACCGGTTCTAGAATTATTATTCGATGATGCCCGAAGATTGCGTATTGCGGTCTTATATACGTACGTACGACATGATATTGACATTCGTACGTGATTTTGGGTAATCTATTGAAGACATGAAGGCTATTGCGGCTTCACAGTTGCGCCAGAATATTTACCGGCTCCTCGATCGCATATTGCAGACAGGCATTCCTTTGGAGATCGTTCGGCGGGGCAAGCGTCTTCGGATTTCCGCTTTGGAACCCCCAAGCAAGCTTGCGAGCCTTCCGAAAAGGAGAATCATCAAGGGAAACCCAGAGGATATGGTGCATCTGGATTGGTCCGGCGAGTGGAAGCCCGAACGTTCGTGATCTATCTCGATACGCACGTGATTGTGTGGCTCTATTCGGGCGAGGTGGATCGCATCCCCGCCAAGGCTCGGCACGAGATGGAAAGGAACAATCTTCTCGCCTCTCCCGTCTGCGCCCTCGAAGTTCAGTACCTGTTTGAACTGGGAAGAATCCGGGCTTCTTCACGCCAGATTCTCACCGATCTCGAAGCTCGAATCGGATTGGAGATATGCGGCTTGGCGTTTGATCGGGTGATCGCGCATGCACTCGAGGAATCGTGGACCCGCGACCCGTTTGATCGAATCATTGTTGGGCAAGCGCGCGTTCAAAACGCGGGGTTGGTTACCAAGGACGACGAGATTCACCGGCATTACCGGGGGACGGTTTGGGAGTAACTGTTTTAACCCCCCTAGATCATTGTCGGTTTTCGGGGTTTCCCGTTGACATTGCCGCTCGGCATGTACTATAAACCCGCGTTTAAACTTTGAACCCAGTGGGAGTTTTAACCATCTTTTCAGGTAGTTCCACGTGTTTGATCGATTACAAGAACGCCTTGGGCGGACATTTCGTACTCTTCGCGGTCTCGGAAAGATTCGGGAATCGAACATTTCCGAAGCTCTGGCGGAGGTCCGGGAAAGCCTTTTAGAAGCGGACGTTTCGTACCGCGTCGTTCAATCCTTCATCGATACCGTGCGTCAGCGCGCGCTCGGTACAGAGGTTTTGGACAGCGTCGAACCAGGTCAACAGTTCATCAAAATTCTTCACGATGAGCTGGTTCAAATCTTGGGCGGACAGGTCGCCGAGATCCCCCGCGTCCAGGGGAGGCCGCTCACGATTCTTATGGCCGGGCTACAAGGCTCCGGAAAAACGACGACGGCGGCCAAGATCGCAAAAATTCTCCGCGATCAGCGCGGCGAGCGGCCGTTGTTGGTACCGGCCGATACGCAACGACCCGCGGCGCGCGAACAACTGATCCAGTTGGGACAGAAAAACGGCTTGACGGTATTTGCCTCGAACGAGACGGACCCGGTCGCGATTGTTCGTGCGGCACGACGAGCCGTGGAACAGAGGGAAATCGCAGCCAATTGCTTGGTCATCGACACAGCTGGCCGGCTTCACATCGATGAGGCGTTGATGGAGGAACTAAAACTCGTGCGGGATGCGGCGAGGCCCGACAGCGTGCTTTACGTTCTGGATGCCATGGCGGGGCAAGATGCCGTTCGTAGCGCCGAGACATTCGTTCAGAAAATAGGTTTTGACGGCGTGATTGTGACGAAAATGGACGGCGACGCCCGCGGCGGCGCGGCGCTTTCCGTCCGGTGGACGACTGGAAAGCCGATTCTGTTTGTTGGGACCGGCGAGAGTGTGGAAGCAATCGAGCCGCTTCATCCGGATCGCATGGCCTCCCGCATATTGGGAATGGGCGACGTGGTTTCATTGGTGGAAAAAGCGCAGGAAGCGTTCGATCTTCACGAGGCCGACAAACTTTCCGAAAAGCTTCGGAAGAATCAGTTTACGATCGCCGATTTCGCCGAACAGCTGGAAGGGCTCAAGAAGATGGGGTCGTTCGAACAGTTGATGGAGTATTTGCCGGGCGGCGCGCAAATGAAACAGGCGCTGGCGGGTGGGGTTCCGGAAAAAGAGTTCAAAGTTTTTGAATCGATCATACGATCGATGACGCCGCGGGAGCGCACGAATCATCAGATCATCGACGGCAGCCGGCGGAAGCGGATTGCGTCGGGGAGCGGGACGTCGGTTAAGGAAGTGAATCGGTTTTTGAAACAATTTTTGGCGGCGCGAAGTGTCGCGTCGCGAATCGGGCGGCTAGGAGCGGCGGGGATTCGCCGCGGCGGCCTTTTCCCAAAATAGGCAGAGAAAGGAAGAGTCTATGGCAGTGACCATTCGATTGACGAGAACAGGAAAAAAGAAACATCCGAGCTACCGAATCGTTGTGGCGGACGAACGCCGAAAGAGGGACGGACGCGTGATTGAAGCGGTCGGATTGTACAATCCGCGTAAGGAAGGTGAAAACCTGACGCTCGACCGGGCGCGGCTCGAATATTGGGTCGGCAAGGGTGCCCGGCCCTCGGCTACGGTCGCCCGATTGATCAAACGAACTCCGGCTCCGGCGCCCGTGAAGGCGTAACCGAGTCTCGGTGAAATGCCATGTTGAAAGACTTGATCGTCTTCATCACGAAGAACCTGGTCGACCATCCCGATGACGTGAACGTCAACGAGGTGGCGGGCGAGCAAACCTCGGTTTTCGAGTTACGGGTGAATCAGGAAGATTTGGGAAAAATCATCGGAAAACAAGGACGCACGGCGCGCGCATTGCGAACGGTTCTAAGCGCCGCGGGCGTGAAAGAGAACAAACGGATCGTTCTGGAGATCATGGATTGACGTCGGACGTCTCGAAATGGGTCCCGGTCGGGAAAGTGGGGAGGGCCAAGGGCCTGCATGGAGAACTGCGTGTGGAACTCTTCAACCCCGGCTCCGAGATTCTGACACGGGTGGACGACGTTCGAATCGGCACGTCGCCGGAACGGACGGAATCGTATGTACTGGATCATGTGTCGCTTCAAGCCTCCCGAATCGTCGTGCGTTTTGAGGGTGTGGAGACTCGGAATGACGCCGAGAGGCTGACGAACCAGACAATCTTTGTCGCCCGAAGCAAGTTCCCTGCGCTAGCCGCGGGAGAGCACTATTGCGTGGATCTGATCGGTCTGCCGGTCGTGACCCCTTCCGGGAAAGTCGTGGGGACGCTTCGTGAAATTTGGCCGACCGCCTCCAACGACATTTACGTCGTCGACGCCGCCTCGGGAGAAATTCTTCTTCCGGCCACGAAGGATGTCATCGTAAAGGTCGATATGGATCACGGAAGAATCGTGGCGAATCCGCCGGAGACTTCGAATGAAGTTTGACGTCATCACGATCTTTCCGCAGATCTTCGAGTCCCTTCGAGTCAGCGAAATTTGGAAACGGGCCGAGAGTGCCGGACGGATTGAATTCGGAGTTCACGATCTTCGGGCGTACGCCGAGGACAAGCATCAGACCGTCGACGACGTTCCGTTCGGAGGAGGCCCCGGCATGGTACTCAAAATCGAACCGCTGGTTCGGGCGGTCGAAACAATCGCCGCGGTTCCGGGGCGGAAGGTGTTGTACGCCTCTCCTCAGGGGCGGATTCTGACTCAGTTCTGGGTTTCGGAACTGGCCCAAGTTCCTCAGTTGGTGGTCGTGGCCGGCCGTTACGAGGGAGTCGACGAGCGTTTTGTCGAAGGCTGGGTCGACGAGACCTTTTCGATCGGGGATTACGTTGTGGCCGGCGGAGAACTTCCGGCCATGGTTTTGTTGGAAGCCGTGGCCCGTCAGGTGCCGGGTGTCGTCGGAAGCTGGGAATCGGTCGCCACCGACTCTTTTACGTCGGGGCTTCTCAAGTATCCGCAATACACGAGGCCGGCGGAATTTCGCGGAAAAGCCGTTCCGGAAGTCTTGCGTTCGGGGAATCACCGTGAGATTGAGCGCTGGCGAAAAGCGATGGCGTTGAAACGGACCCTGGAACGAAGACCCGCGATTTTGGCCGGATCGATTTTGGAGACCATTCGGTCGCCGGAAAAAGGGAAAAATCCAGATTAGAGGTGAGGAGAGCGTTATGAATACGAGAGGGTTATTGGATGGATTACAACCGAAGAAAAAGGTTCCCGAGTTTCGAGTCGGCGACACGCTCAAAGTGCATGTCCGAATCACCGAAGGTGAAAAGGAACGTGTTCAAGTCTTCGAGGGTGTGGTGATCAAGAAGCATCGAAGCGGAGCCGGATCGAGTTTCACGGTCAGGAAGGTCTCGTACGGGGTCGGTGTGGAAAGAATTTTCCCGGTTCAAAGTTCGGCCATCGACAAGATCGAGGTCGTGCATCGGGGCGATGTGCGGCGAGCGCGACTGTTTTACCTTCGAAAAAAGCAGGGGAAAGACACCGTCATTGCCGATGCCACCCGGACCGACAAGGTAAAGGAATCGGAGAAGGCTCCGGCTCCGGAAGCCGCCGACACCTTGAAAACAGCTTCTGCTGAAGCCCAGGGCACACCTGTATTATAATCGTCGGACGGCGAGGAGGGTTCGCCGGCCATCGTGAAACTGATCGAGCTGATTCTTCAAGGAGTTCCCGGCACTCAAGGCGTTCTGCGGTATCCGTTCCAGCCCGGATTGAATCCCTGGAAGCAGAAGGGGGACCTTTTTCGTCTTGAGGCTTTGGTCGACGTCGTCGCGAGTCTTTTCTATCCGTCCCAAAACCAGAGCACGCCGTTGGGGCCCGGAAAGGCTCAGCGCGCCGGTATTACGTTTGAGGCGCGGGGAACGACCTACCGCCTTACCCGCGACTACGTCAGCAAAACCTTGAACCTCGCCCAGTTGGACCAGGGTACAAAAGATCACTTCACGGAAATCTCCAAAGATCCGCATTTTATTCTGGCCACGCTGGCCCGTGCGGCGCAAATCCCATCACAGCGCGTATTTCGTTCGCTCTTGGTCGCCAGGCATGGAGCGTCGTCGTCGGAGGAGCAGCAAAAGTGGCAATCGGCAGAACGTCACCTGGCCAAGGAACGGGCCTTCGAGGCGCCCGATCCGCAAGCTCGGTTGGCCGAATTGCGGGCCGAACAGGGCCAAATTCGCACGATTCACGAACGGGAAGCGAAGATCGACGAACTTCAGGCGCTCGTTTTTCAAATCGAAGATCAACTCCGTCGGTTTGAAGAACCCACTGCACACTTGAAAAAGATAATGGAGGAGTACGAAGCATACGCGGTCTTTGATGCGCCGGGGGTGCTCACGCCACAAGTGATTCAGAAACTGGACCGGTACGCGAAAGTTCAGGAGCAACGGGGGACCGATCTTCAAACGCTCGAAGAAAAATCGAAAGAGTGGACGGAACAATTGAATGGTACGCCGAACCGCCCGCCCTGGAACGAGCCGGTAGCTATTGGAGGCGTGGTGGCTGCATTGATTGCTTTCATCGGAGCCACGTTTTTTCGACCTTGGCTCTGGCCCCTCTTGGCGGTGTTTGTTCTCGGTCTAGGTGCCATGTCGTGGGGGCTCTGGGAAGGCTTGCGCCGAAAGGAAAAGATTCGTTCTCTGATGCAGCAAATTCGCGGCCTGGACGCTGAAAAAGCCGGCATCGACAAGCGATTTGAAATCGAGACGGGGCCGGTGCGGAAACTTCTGGAGACGGTTCGGATTAAAGACGCACATGACGTTTCGGACATGCTAATGCGGCGGAAGGAATTGCAGATGCAACGAAAAGCGGTGGAAGTGGAACTTGCCGCCGCAGAGACAACCACGCCGCGGGAAAAACTGATGGAAGAAAAAGACAAGCATCTTAAAGAGATCGCGGCTATCCAGGCGACGTTGCAAAATTTGCCACCCGCGTCCGTCGATCCGAACGCTTTGGAAAAAGAGATTCGAGACCTGGAGGCCACGCTCGCTTCCGATACCGTTCCGCCGCAATATGAGCAACCGTCGACCCCCGCTTCGGATGACGTGAATCGTCTCGTTGTTCTCGCGGCGGAACTTTTCGATTGCCCGGTCGCCGGGCTCCTTCGCCGTGTGCAACAGGGAGTTGCGGCGAATCTGACGATTCTCACCGACAAGCGGTTTGCCGGGATCGAAGTCGCCCATGGAAAACTCACGGCGTTTCAGACGTCGGACGGAAAATTGGTCGCTTGGCCCGCGGTGGATCCATCCGCGAAAGCCGCGCTTCTCTTCGCCGTACAGTTCACACTTTGGCAGCTCTTAGCCGCTGAACGGCCGCTGCCGCTCTTTCTCGATTTGATTTCAGGCCGTCAACACGAAAAGCTTTGCGCGCTCAGTCTTCGGGCGGCCCAGCACGTGGCGAGGCAGACACAGGTGGTTGTTCTGTCTGCGTGATTTTTCGCAGGCGCTCCGTCCCCTGGCTGGTTTTTCCGGCGGAGATATCGCGTAACGCCAATTCAATCTCTTGCCGTTGAGTACCGAGGGTCTCGATCACGGCGTTTAAGTGGGTCGCAAAATGCGTCAACAGATCGTGCCGTCTCAAGCGCACCTGGCCCGGGACTTCCCCTCGTGCAATCTGCTGAAGCTTGTTGGACATGGCGTAGAGAGGGCCCGCGATGCGGTGACTGAAAAATAGCCCCAAGAGCGGGAACATGACCATTTCGAAAAGTCCGACGAAGACGATCGTGTTGAGATAGAGGCGGTAGTTATCTTGGAAAACGTCTTCCGTCAGGGCGTAATCCGGAATCCGGATGGCCAACCGCATGAACGATTCTTGCGAATAGAAATAAATCAGGATCGTGAAATAGAGGGCGTTCACGCCGCAGACGAGAAGAATCAGAAGGGCGAAATTGAACTGCAGCTTCTTGTCGAGAAAAAGGTAATTGCGGAGTTTACGCCTTCGAAGACGCTGCCAGAAGCCCCACTCCCCGGACGGCGCGTCTTCAACTGCCGGACTGGGTTCGTTCATCCTAGATAACCTCAACTGATTGCCGGGAATTGGTCAAGTGATTGGTATTTCTCTTTTTCTCGCTTTTGCCGCAATGCATAATTAAGCAAAGTTATCATTAATTGACATATAAGTATAACCAATTTACTTGACGTTCGCATATCATTTCAGATAACCTACACATCGCCGACCTGTTAATTTGATCCCAGAATGCCTGTGTGGGTGGTCCGGAGCGCGGCAAGAATCGCGTACCGAGGAGAGTTGTGCCCAGCAAGAATTCAAATAACGTTCGTAAATTTCGAGAACAGCTTCTCATGAGTAAAGCTGAACTCGCCAAAGCTGCCGGTCTCTCCGTACTGACGGTGGATCGGGTGGAGGGCGGTAAGTTGTGCCGAATGGCGACCAAACGAAAAATCATCAAGGCGTTGGGTTTAACCTTGGCCGAGAAAGATAAGGTATTCTGAGCGTAGGGGGATAAGTGTTCAGCCGAAACAAAAGTCTCGTCGGGCTCGATATCGGTTCTAGCGCCGTCAAGTTGGTGGAGCTCAAGCAGACGAAAAAAGGATTGGAACTTCTCCATTTCAAGATGGTTCCGCTTCCGCCGGAAGCGATTGTGGACGGCGCCATTATGAACTCCAATGCCGTCGTGGACGCGATCACCGAACTGATCGGCCAGGAAAAGCTTAAAAGAAAAGACGTGGCGATTTCCGTCAGCGGCCACTCGGTGATCGTAAAGAAGATCAAATTGCCCCAAATGACCGAACAGGAATTGGAGGAGTCGATTCAGTGGGAAGCGGAGCAGTACATTCCGTTCGATATCACCGACGTGAACCTGGATGTTCAGATCCTGGGAAACGACGAGCAGGATGTCGGACAGATGGAAGTGTTGCTGGTGGCCGCGAAGAAAGACATGATTAACGACCATACGGCCGTGGTAATGGAGGCTGGTTTGCAGCCGCTCGTCCTGGATGTGGATGCGTTTTGCATCGAGAATATGTTCGAAGCGAACTACGGAGCTCCACAGGAAACGGTCGTTCTGGCGGATATCGGCGCGAGTTTGATCAATATCAACATTCTTCGAAACGGGATCTCGACGTTCACGCGCGACATCTCCATGGGGGGCAATCAATTCACGGAAGAAATTCAGAAGCAACTCAACGTGAGCCGGGAAGAGGCTGAGTCGTTGAAGTTGGGCGGTGAGTTGGGCGGTCCGACCGAGACGACGGAGGCCGTTATTCCTCAGGAGGTCGGGGGAATTATTCGTTCGGTGTCGGAAACGATGGCCGCGGAAATTCAGCGGTCCCTCGACTTTTTCGCCGCGACGGCGGCGGATGACAAGATCGCAAAGATTTATTTGACCGGCGGAAGTTCGAAGGTGCCCGGTCTCCCCGCGATTATCGAACAGAAGGTGGGAATTCCGGTCGAGATCGCCAACCCGTTCCACGCCGTTCAGATCAACGAGAAGAATTTTAATGTGGAGCACATCACGGATGTGGCTCCGGCGGCGGCGGTCGCGGTGGGGTTAGCCCTACGGCGAGTGGGGGACAAATGATTCGCATAAACCTGCTCCCCACGAAAGCCGCACGGCGCAAGGAGAGCGTGATCGTACAACTGTCCATCGGCGCGGTCGCGATCGCGCTCGCCCTTATGGCGTGTTGGTGGATCAACGCTTCGGAAGAACGGAAAATCGCCGCGAAACAGGCCGAAATCGACGATTTGAACAACAAGATCAAACAGCTCCAGGCTATTATCGTGAAAGTCGACAACTTCAAGACGGCCAAGGCGAATCTCAATCAGAAAATCAATACGATCAAGGATCTGAACGACAAGCGATCGGGCCCGGTGAAAATGCTGGAAGAGTTTACGTACGTCATTCCCCGCAAAGCCTGGGTCACGGGTTTTCGGGAGGTGGAAAAACAGCTCACCCTTGAAGGCGTGGCGGTCGATGGACCCACGGTCGCGGATTTCATTGATAACCTCAGGGGTTCGAAGTTTTTCTACAACGTTCAGCTGATTCAAGTGCAGCAGGTCGACGAAGCGGGCAAGAAGGTCCAACGGTTCAATATCAATTGCCGCGTGAATTACGTCCCCACGGGTGGGAAGGCGTAATGCAGCAGTTTCTCGATCAATTCGCGAAACTCCCGCTGGTTGCGAAACTGATCACGCTGGTGGTGATTTTGGTGGTCATCGTAGCCGTGGAATACCAAGTGTTCCTCGTCCCCAAGAAGGAAGCGTACAACGCCTTGGAAGCGAAGGCCCGGGATCTACAGGTAAAGCTCCTTGAAAACGAGGCGATCGCCGCCAATCTTCCCAAGTTCCAGGAGGAAGTGAACATTCTCAACGAACAGCTAAAACAGGCTGTGGCCCTTCTTCCGAACGAGGCGAACATCCACGCGATTCTCAGGCAGCTCTCGATTCTTTCGAAGAAGACCAATATCGAGTTAAATTACTTTCGACCGGGAGGAGAGGCCAGCCGCGGATTCTACAGCGAGATTCCGATGGACCTCAAGCTCTCGGGAACCTATCATGACCTGGCTACGTACTTGGATCAGATCGGCAAGCTGAGCCGCATCATCAACATTTCAAATATCGTGTTTTCGGGCATTCGCCAGGCGGGCAATACGGTCGAGCTTGACCTGGACTGCCGGGCGACGACGTTCATGTTCCGAGGTGGCCGATGAAATTTCGCTGTCGAGGACTCTCCACTCTGACCGCGGCAATCGTCGGACTGAACCTGGCCGGTTGCGGTGAGCCGGAAATTCAGAGAAAACGGAGCGGCCCGGCGACACCCCCTCCCGTGACGGCCGCGCCGGGGGCGCCTGCGCCTGCGGAGAAGACGGAAGTTCCTTCTATCTTTGGGAAGGCGGGAGAAGAATACACGTACAATCCGGTCGGCAGACGGGATCCGTTCAAGGCCTACGCCGGGGAGTTGGTGCAAGACATTACGTTACCGACTTCGCCGCTGGAACGTTACGGTTTGGAACAGTTGAAATTAACCGCCATCATTTGGGGACTAGCCAGTCCCCGCGCTTTGGTCCAAGCTCCGGATGGACAGAGTTACATTGTTCGGAGAGACATGCGGGTGGGGACCCATCGAGGCCGAATCTCTCGGATTACACGCCGAGAAATCTTCGTCGAGGAAGAATACCGGGACCCGACCGGAAAGCTGGTTGTCCGGGAGTCGTTATTGGAGATTCGCCCGAAAGGTGAAAGTGAAAAGGAACGATTGCAGTTGCAGCTAGAGGGACAGCGATGAACAGGGAAGGAAGGAAAAAGATGTCGAACCACGTGCTGCGTTTCATAGGCGCGTCGATCTGCTTACTCGTGTGGACGGGATGCGCGTCCAAACCGGCGCCCACAACTCCGGCAGAACTTACTGCGGGCACCGCACAGAAAAATCAACTGTCCTCCATTCAAGTCGAAGATCGCGGTCAAACGGCGGCGGTGGTCATTTCCGGCTCCCAGCCCGTATCCCCCAACATTTTTAAACTGACGGATCCCGACCGAATCATCGTGGATTTAACCGATACGACTCTCGGCTCGGTGCAGGGGCCGATCGACGTCAAGAACGGCGGGATTCAGCAGATCAGCGTGAGCCAATTCGACGATGCGAACAGTTCCTTAAGCCGCATTGTGGTTAATCTCGATCAAGCGGCCGAATATCAGGTCAGCGCGGAGGGGAACAAACTCACCGTCAGCATTCAAAAATCCGGGGGGAGCGCCTCGGCAACAGCGGAAGCTGGCTTGCCCGTTGTCCCGGAGACGGGAACTTCGGCGGAAACACAGCCCGTGGCAGAAGCTCCGGCTCCGCTTGAAGCCTTGCCGGCCCTGGAGGCCACTCCGACGCCCGAGGAACCGACTCCAGTGGCTGAGGTGGCAGCTCCGCCTCCCGCAGCCGAGACGGTTGCGACGAAATTGCTCGATGTTCAATATGCCTCGAGCGGCAGCGGAACGACGGTCACATTGGTGGGAGACGGATCGATCGCCGACTACGAAGATCGTGTACTGACGAATCCTTCGCGGATCGTAGTCGATCTCAGGGGTTTAAAGAACGCCTACCAAGGGGGAAAAACGATTACGCTCGGGACCCCCGAAGTGAAGCAGCTGAGACTGGGGCCCACCAAAGGCAAGGTCCGTTTGGTGGTCGATGTGGGTGGAACCGGCAAACCGGCATACACGATCGACCGTTCCGGGAATTCATTGGTTATGAATGTGGCCACGGCGGCGGCCGAAGCGCCGTCACCGACAGCCGAGTCCGCACCCGAAGCGGCTCCAGCGACGGAAGGCGTTCCCTCCGTGGAAGCGGCCGCGCCTGAGACTCCGGCCGCCGAAACGGCCGCGCCTTCGATGGAGGCCGCTCCTGTTCCTTCGGCGCCGATGAAGCCGGTGATGATCACCGGCCTTGGGTTCAAGCAAATGAAGGAAGAAAGAAAATCTCGTCTGATCATCGGGCTCAGCGAGCCGACCTCGGACTATTCGACGCGCGAGGAAGGGCCGGGGACCATCGTTCTTGAGGTCCAGAACGCCCGGCTCCAAAAATCCATTTTGAAGAGAGAGTTCAATACTTCGGAGTTTCAGACGGCGATCATGAGTATCTCGCCCAAGGAAAACCGAAAGACCAAAGTGGCGACACTGACGATTGCGTTGGAACAGCAGGTCCCGTACCGCGTGAGCCAAGAGGGGAATAGCCTCTTCGTGGACGTCGATATTCCCGATCAGATTCTCCGCAAGCAGACCCCCACTGTGGCGAAATCCGAATCGGCCGCCCCGCCTCCGCCGCCGGCGGACGAAACGAATACCGAGGCGCCTTCGGCAGCACCGGAAACGGAGGGTGAGGCAACCGGTGCGGGCGCTGTGGATGTTGCCGGTTTTCGGAAAGAAAAAATGCTCGGCTCGGAAGAAGTAACGCCGATTCAGGAGCAAAAGGACCTCCGGCCGAAGAATTACCGTTACGTGAAAGAAGAATTTCTGAGTGATTCGACCTCTTCGGGTGAACCTCTCAGTTCCATGGGGCAGATCTTGGCGGGAGAATTTGCCGGGAAAAAGTTCACCGGCCGCAAGATCTCGCTCGATTTCAAAGACGCGGAGATCCGAAGCATCTTCCGCCTGCTGGCCGATATTTCCAAACTGAACATGATTATTTCGGACGAAGTGGGCGGGCGCGTCACCGTTCGCCTCGACAACGTGCCGTGGGATCAGGCGTTCGCCATTATTCTGCAGACCAAGGGTTTGTGGTTCGAAAAATACGGCAACATCGTTCGGATCGCCCCGGCTGATAAGTTGCGCCAGGAGCGCGAGTTGGCCGCCGCCGCGGCCCGTGCGTCCCAAGCTTCAAAGCCGTTGGACGTACTTTTCAAACCGGTCAGTTACGCGCAGGCCGGCGAACTCACACGCCAGGTGAAAAGTGTTCTGAGCGATCGTGGCATGATCGATATCGACAGCCGGACCAATACGCTCATCATCAAGGACATTCGAGAGAATCTGGAAAAGGCGAAGCGGATGGTGGAAGTTCTCGATACGCAGACCCCGCAGGTTTCGATCGAGGCGCGAATCGTCGAGGCGAATACGAACTACACGCGTTCCTTCGGTATTATCTGGGGCGGCCAGGCGCGATTCACGGCCGCCACGGGGAATCCGTCCGGCGTGTTTTTCCCGAATTCCGCGAATTTGGTCGGCGGTGCCAACGGACTTGGAACCAGCTTCTCCGGACTTCCGGTCGCCCTCAACTACCCATCGCCCCTCGGTGTAAATTCCGGTATCGGGATCCGCTTCGGCAGCATCAACAACATTCTCGATCTCGATCTCGCGCTGGGTGTTTTGGAAACACAAGGCCAGGCCAAGCTGATATCGAGCCCGAAGATCACCGTGCTCGACAATAAATCGGCCAACATTCAGGCGGGTTCAAAAATTCCGTTCCTGACGCAGACGGCGAATGCCGGCTCCAACGTGCGGTTCGAAAGCGCCACGACCTCATTACAGGTCACGCCGCACATTACCAACGACGGGTCCGTTCTGCTGACGATCAACGCCACGCGAAACGAACCGAACTTCGCTCAGTTGGTTCAAGGGAACCCGTTGGTCGATCAACGCTCGGCCAATACCGAGGTGTTGGTTAAGAGCGGAAACACGACGGTCTTGGGGGGAATCTACTCCATCCGAACCGGCGGTACGCAGGATGACTTGCCGGGTCTGTCCAAGATTCCGATCATCGGATGGTTGTTTAAGAACTATGCGAAAGAGCTTCGAAGAACCGAGCTCCTGATTTTTGTGACGCCTCGAATCGTGGGCGACGAACGGGAAGCGGTTCGGGACATCCGCGGGTAGGAGGGAGATACAATGACGGCTACGTTGCAAAAGACAGGTTTGGTTGGGGTTCTTCTGGCGGCTATGTTGCCTGCATTGTCATGCAACCAGGCAGCGGAGGGGTTTAACGCGGAATCGGGGTCATCGATCTCTATGGGTACGCCGGCCAGCGCTACGACCAGTGAGGATGTGTACTATTTGATTACGTTCAGCGTGACGAACTCCTTGGGGCAACCGGCGAATGGGATTCAGGTCCAGACATTTTGCCAGTTTTGCGAATTTTTCGACCGGGCGCCGGGGGAAGATATAACGATCTGCGATCCCGCCCGTCTTCAAGCCGTTTCACAGCCGGCGGTGTTCAAGACGGGCGACCGAGGCAGTTATCAGCTGTGTGTTTTGGAGCCTGCTCCGGCAAACGTGGGTTTATCCTCATACACGGACCACATCACCGCCGATATCGGCGTTCAGCAAACGTCGGTATCGGTAACGCTCACCCAGCAGAAATAAACATGATAAGGTGGGCCGCGTGAGCGAGGCGGTTCAAGCCGAGATTAAGAAGTACAGCGAGCAACTTGCCGCCGATCCAAAGTCCCGTTCGTTTGTTCCCCTCTCGGACGCCTATCGAAGATTAGGTCAGTACGACGAAGCCATCGCCGTGGCGCGCGAAGGCGTCGGCCATCACCCCCATTACCTTTCGGGCAAGATGGCCTTGGCCCGGGCGTTGTTTGAAAACGGAGAACTTGACGAGTCTCAAAGTCTTCTGGAGGCGGTGCTCCACGTTTCCCCCGACAACGTCCTGGCGAATCGGATTCTTTCGTCACTCTATCTCCAAAAAGGACTGCCGGAGCGCGCCGCACCGGTTCTCAAACAGCTCCTCAAGTTGGATCCGAATGATACGCGTGCCGCCCAGCAACTCGAAGCCATAGCGAAAACGACACCGTCTCCGCCTGCGCCCGAGACACATATCCCTGTTGAAGCGGCTGTGGCGGTCGGTCCCGGGCCTGGCGCAGCCTCGTCGGCTTCGGAATTGAGGACCGCGACGCTGGCGGAGCTGTATCGAAAACAGGGACATATCGATCAAGCGCTTGAGATTTATCGCGATGTCTCCCACGGGGACCCGGGGAATCCCGAGTGGAAAAACAAAATCGAGGAATTGGAGCAAAACCTTTCCGCCCGCTCCTCCGCGGGAGGCGATATCCGAAGGGACCGTATTTCGACGTTACGGGACCTGTTGAAACGTATCCAAGAACGAAAGCGGAGGGCGGCATGAATTTCGAGGAAGGATTGAAGTCGATGTTAAGAGATGTCGATGGTTCCCAGGCCGCGGTGCTGATGGGCTTTGACGGAATTCCGGTCGCCGAATCAAAAACCGACGGCGCCGAAGGTGTGTCGCAAGACATTTTGGTGGAATACAGTCGCCTGCTTCTCGACATGATCAAGATCGGCCAAAGTTCGAACTTGGGGCCCGTATCCGAACTGACGGTGGCGATGGGGACGCGGAGGCTGTTATTCCGTGTCGTTTCCGAAAACTATTTTGTCGTTCTGGCCACTTCTTCGGAGGCGAATCTCGGCAAGAGCCGCTACATCTTACGAAGAACAGCACCTATCATCGAAGCGGCACTCTAAGACAACGAAACTATTAGTAAATTCCCCTTAATTGGCGGTGGACAAAACCCTTCTCAGTCGTTAGAAAGACACCCCTGTGAATTTGAGGGAACTCAAAGAGATCTTCCGGATGGTCGAGAAAACCGATTTCTCGCAAGTGGAAATCGTTCACGGGGAAACCCGCGTTCGAATCGAGCGGGGACCCTCCCACCCGGTCGTGGCGCCGGTCCACTTCGCTCCGCCCACGGCCGCTCCCCACGTTCCAGTCCCCCTCCCTCCGACTCCGGCCGGCGTGACTTCCGTCCCCGAAACGAAAACCCCGGCCGCCGAAAAGAAGAGCAATCAAGAAATGGTGACCTCACCCTTCGTGGGAACGTTCTATCGATCTCCGTCGCCGGACGCCGATCCCTATGTCACCGTCGGACAGGTGGTGAAAAAGGGGGAAATTCTCTGCATCATCGAAGCGATGAAGCTGATGAACGAAATCGAATCCGATTTTGACGGGAAGGTCGTGGCGATCTATCCCGAAAACGGCCAGCCCGTGGAATTCGGGGAGAAGCTTTTTCTGATCGAAGTCACCTGAGCCTCTATGTTTCGTAAGGTTCTTGTGGCCAACCGGGGGGAAATCGCCCTTCGTGTCATCCGGGCTTGCCGGGAAATGGGAATCGCGACGGTCGCCGTGCATTCCGACGTCGACCGCGAATCTCTGCACGTGAAGATGGCGGATGAGTCGGTGTGTATCGGGCCGGCCGAAAGCCGGGAAAGTTACCTTTCGGTTCAGAGAATTTTGGCCGCGGCGGAAGTCACCAATGCCGACGCCATTCACCCGGGTTATGGATTTCTCGCGGAGAACGCCGAGTTCGCGCGCGTATGCGAAAAATGCGGCGTGGCGTTTATCGGTCCGACGGCCGCCAACATCGATTCGATGGGTGACAAGCTGTCGGCCCGGGAGGCCATGAAACAGGCGGGCTTGCCGATGATGCCTGGGATCGAAGTGGACGTGGACGACGCCGCCAAAGCGGCGTCGGTTGCCCAAGAAATCGGCCTTCCGGTGATCGTAAAGGCGACGGCGGGAGGAGGAGGAAAAGGCATCAAGGTCGTTCGCTCGATGGAACAGCTTTGGAACACGCTGAAGGCCGCTAAATCGGAAGCGCAGGCGGCATTTGGAAATTCCCGTGTCTACATCGAACGATATTTGGAGGAAGCGAGGCACATCGAGTTTCAAGTGGCGGCGGATGGAAACGGGAATGTGGTTCACTTTGGAGAGAGAGATTGTTCGATCCAGCGCCGGTATCAGAAAGTGTTGGAGGAGTCTCCTTCTCCGGCCGTGCCGGCCGATGTTCGGCGGGATATGGGTAAGATTGTGACCGACGCGATTCGTTCGATCGGTTACCGAAATCTCGGAACGGTCGAGTTCTTGATGGATCCGCAAAAACGGTTTTATTTCTTGGAGATGAACACCCGTATTCAGGTTGAGCATCCCATCACGGAAGAAGTGGTGGGAATCGATCTGGTGAAGCTCCAGCTTCGGCTGGCTGCGGGGGATCCGCTCCCGGTTCGCCAGGAAGATATTCGGATGCAGGGGCACGCCATGGAGATGAGAATCAATGCCGAAGACCCGGAGAAGTTTTATCCGTCGGCGGGCCAGATCACGGCCTATCACGTGCCTGGAGGGCGAGGCATTCGGGTCGATTCGGGTGCGTACGACGGCTACGCCATTAGTCCATATTACGATTCCATGATCGCCAAGCTGATCGTTCATGGTGTAGACCGGCCGGAGGCGATTGCCAAAGGGGAGGTGGCTCTGCGCGAATTCCTCATTGAAGGGATTCATTCGAACATTCCGCTGCACCAACGCATTCTATCGAACCCGGAGTTCCGGAGTGGGACAACGAGCGTAACGTTTTTATCTAAATTATTGAATTTAAAGTATTAAAATTTACATAACAGGGGATACTTTTGTTTGCGCTCGTGTCCTATAATAGAAAGGTTGAGGTCCGTAAGGCCGGCCTGGTAGGTTCACACCGCCGGGGAGGCGGATTCACGACCGCAGGGGTCTATGTAACTTGGCGTTTAACCGAAATAAATCGCTGACCAAGGCGCAGAAACTTCTCCAAAAGGGGAAGGTCGCCGACGCCATCAAGGACTACCAAGAGGTGGTCGACAACGACCCGACCGATATTCGTACGCTTCTCAAGATCGGAGACCTCCAAGCCAAACTTGGAAACATCGAAGCGGCCAACGACACGTATCGGAAGGTCGGCGAACACTATGCGAAAGACGGATTTTTTCTCAAAGCCGTCGCCGTTTTCAAACAAATTCTTAAACTCGATCCGGGTCTCATTACCGTCTACATCCGCTTGGCCGAGCTTTATCAACAGCTCGGCTTGAACAGCGAGGCGATGAAACAGTACCAGGTCGTCGTTCGTCATTACGAAAACAAAGGTCTCAAAAAGGAGTCCCTCGACGTTCTCCGGAAAATGTCGGAGCTGGATCCGGAAAATACGTCCAGCAAGATCAAGCTGGCGGAACTGTACGCCCGCGAAGGGCACAAAGAAGCCGCCACGGATCAGTTTAAGGCCGTCACCGAAGATCTTCGAAAAAAGAACAACTTCCAGGATCTCGCGCGCGTGTTCGAAAAAATGGATTCGTTGGGGATGGCGGATTCGACGATTAAGTTGGAACAGGCGGAGATGTATCTCAAGACCGCCGAACCTAAACGGGCGCTGACGGAGTTGCAGGCGCTTTTCCAGCAAGATCCGAAACATCCTCCCACGTTGGAGCTGCTGGCTCGAAGTTTCCTCGACTTGCAGCAGCCGGAAAAGGCCAAATCGGTTTACAAAGAGCTCGTGGCGGTTTTAGACGCGAAGGGGATGCTGGAGGAGCGCGACCGAATTATGGCGAAACTCCGCGCGTTGGGAGTCTCCGCCGCGGCCGCAGCCGCATCGATTCCCTCAGCGCCCTCGACGGCTCTACGGGCCGAAGCGTCGAAACCGGCGCCGCCGCCTGC
Organism: Bdellovibrionota bacterium; assembly: GCA_035292885.1. NCBI lineage: Bacteria > Pseudomonadati > Bdellovibrionota > Bdellovibrionota bacterium. The sequence continues at coordinate 17,846 of DATDPG010000014.1, forward strand.
GGCGGCGGGTCCGGTCGATTCCACGAAAGTCTTGGGCGAAGTGGATGTCCTGTTGCAATACGGCCTTGTCGACAAGGCATGCGAAACGCTGGTGCGAATCGTGATGAGCGACCCAGAAAACGAGTCCATACGGAAAAAACTGATCTCCGTTTATCTCACCAGCAAGGATGTCAATGCGCTTGGCGAGGTTTTGAATCGCGCAGCGAAAACCGCGGAATCCCGGAAACAAAATGAACTCGTGAACACGCTGCGAGCCGAAATGGCTTCGCTCGGTATCGGAGCTGCGGCGCCATCGACGAAGAACGAAGCAGCGCCGTTGAATCCGGCGGACATGGGAGAAGCGGAAATCAGCAATGCTATTGAGCTGGAGATCGTGGACGATGAGGCCTCGGCCGCTCCGGCGGTGGAAGCATCCCCGGAAGTTTCATCGGCGCACATGGAAAGCGAGTTCGAGCGACCGGTTTCCGAGGCCGGAGAACCCTCGTTTGATTTGGACGCTTCAGAAATCGTCGAGGACGGCGGAGAGGAGCCGGGTGAAAAGACCGTATTCGAGCCGCAAGTCTCGGCACCCGCTGCGGCGAAACCGGTGCCTCCACCGGAGGTCCCGACCGAAGACGTGGATGCGGCGATTCACTTTGACCTTCCCGACGAGTCCTTTGAGATTTCCAGCGAACCTTCCGCGCCGGTGGCCGAAGAGCCGGCCCCGGTCGTTGAAGACGAGGCGGTGGTGGAAGTGCAAGAGGCCGAAGAAGCGGAAGCCGTCGAGATTGAAAGTGCGGCCGCGGAAGCGGAACCGGAACCGGAAGATGAAGAAGAGGAAAGCGGCGAGGAGCCGGTGGTGGAAGAGACGCGGCAGTTCCGCCATTCCTCGGCGGAACGCAAAGATCATTTTACGACGGACATGGAAGAGGCGGCTTATTTTGTCCAACAGGGTCTCCTCGATGAGGCGATCGAACTGTACGAAGATATTCTCTCCCAGGATCCGAAATATTCCCCCGCAGCGGAACGATTGGCGGAATTACGCGGCGTAAAACCCGCCCGGTCCTCCGTTCGACCGGGATCCTCGGAACCGGAACGCCGAAAGGAAGCGCGGCCCTCGAAGGTTCAGCTCGACGAGGTCTCGCAGCCGAAATCGAAGAGCACGATGCGCGTGCTGTCGGAGAAAGCAAAATCGGCAGCTCCGAAGGAAGACTTCTTCGACCTCTCTAGCGAACTGCAGGACGAGATTTCAGACCTTGAAGCGGCGCTGGACAAAAAGAAAAGCCCGGACGAGGAAGAATATCTGAGTCCCGAAGAGGTAATCTCGGAATTTAAAAAGGGCGTCGCGCGCACCGTGGCGAAGGACGATTACCAGACCCATTACAATCTGGGGATCGCTTATCGTGAAATGGGCCTTTTGGACGAAGCGATTGCAGAGTTTCGGGTGGCTTTCCACGACCCAAAGATGAGCGTTCACTGCGCTTCGATGATCGGTCTCTGCCTTGTCGGTAAACGGGACTTCTCCGCCGCGATCGAGAATTATCGCAGAGCGTTGGCTCAGATCTCTCCGCAATCGGTGGAGGCATTGGGTCTCAATTACGAGTTGGCCGAGGCGCACATCGCCAGCGGAAACTTGACGGAGGGATACAAACTCTTCGCTCGTATTCGAGATGTAGACCCTGCTTTTCGCGATGTGCGTCGCCGCGCCAAGGAACTCGAAGCGGATTTGGGTTCGTCTGCGCCGCCGCATTCCGCGCCGGAAAAGCCGGCGGAACCTAAAGCCAAACCAACTAAGGTCGCGGCGGAAAAAGGCGAAAAAGAAGATCAGGTGAAAATTCGCGCCAAGAAGACTAAAATCTCGTACATCTAATGAGTTACCTGCAGTACTACGGCCTCGAACAGGAACCTTTCTCGAACGCTCCCGTCAGCCGATTCTATTTTCACTCGAAGCAACATGATCAGGCGCTTCTGCGTCTCCGGCGCGTGACGGATCAGATGAAGGGTCTGGCCGTCCTGGTCGGAGATATCGGCGCCGGCAAGACGACGCTCGCGCGAAAGATGCTCGATAGCCTTCCGGAGAGTGATTATGAAGCTGCGTTATTGGTGATCATTCACTCTTCGATTAGTGCTCAGTGGCTGCTTCGGCGGATCGCCCAGCAATTGGGAGTTCAAAAGCCGGCGGAGACCAAGCTTCAGATTTTGAGTCAGCTCTATCGGCGGCTGCTTCAAATCGCGGATAGCGGCAAAAAAGCGGTCGTATTGATCGACGAGGCGCAGATGTTACAGACGCGGGAGATCATGGAAGAGTTCCGCGGCCTACTCAATCTGGAAATCCCCGATAAAAAGCTGATTACGTTTATTTTCTTCGGTCTTCCCGAAATCGAAGACACCCTGAAACTCGATCCTCCTCTCCAACAACGAGTGGCGTTCAAATACCGACTGGATGCCTTTGATTCCGAATCGACGCGTCGCTACATCGAACACCGCTTGAATCTTTCGGGTGCGACGAGAGCGATTTTCGATGCAAGCGCCATTGATGCCATCCATCAATATTCAAGGGGAATTCCGCGGTTGATTAACACGCTGGCCGACAATGCGTTGTTTGAAGGATTTATCTTGAAGAGTGAAACGATTCGGACGGAGATCATCGAAAACATCGCCGTGGATCTTGGGCTTTCCGTTGCGCAAAAACGTGAGCTCCGGGTTGTCGGCAGCGATCAACCGGTCACCGTCGTGGACGAGGTATCGTTCGGAAATCCATTGGCGGAACCGCCGCTCATCCCTGAAGTGGAACTGGCGGAAGAGAAACCCGCGGAGCAACCCTTTGAGCGGTCCGAAACGCCGGAAAACGAGGATATTGATTCCATTCTCGCCGGCCTCGAAGAGAAGCTTTAGTGTCCCGAGTCCGACATATCTTGATAGACGGCCGCCGCTGCATCCCGGCTGGCTGCGTTGCTCCTCCTCAGCGTGCGGCCCTGCAAGTACGCCATCGTCGTCGCGCCTTGCCATCCGGGTGCATCGGTGTCCTTTGTTATCAAGCTATCTCGGACTCGGGACACTAGACGCCGAGATCCTGCTCATCGCTATCAAAAAGTCTAAACTCCTTGCGTAGTAAGCTGGCATCAGTGGTTTAAGTACTTGTAATTTCAATTGAAACTCCCTGGCATGGGCATTGCTGTGATCAGCTTAGGGAGTATTCGTTGAATTACGGTGGTTTAAGAAATTCGTACATTGCGATCAACTTTATCGGTCTGATGGCGCTGTTTTCGGGGTGTAGTTCCGCTGGAAAAACCACGGGAATCCCATTCCAGGATAAGGTGGTGGTGACGAACATCGATCCGAGCGCCGGGGCGGGTGGTGTAGTCGTGGCGATTAATGGATCGGGCTTTTCTGAAGTCACTCACGTTTTCTTTGGACCGAATGAAGCGGCTATTTTGACCGTCGCGGACACGTCCGTTGTCGTGACGGTTCCGGCCGGAACCGCCGGAGCCGCGGATGTAACGCTCGAGAACGATGCTGGGGATAGCGTAATCTTTACCGGTGCGTTTACGTATACTGCGACGACAAATTGCACCAACGGACCGCAGGTCGATCCGCTGCCCGCATTGGCGGGGACAAACGGGGATGCCGTTGAAATCCGCGGAAAGAATTTCGTCATAGATCTTTCTCACTCCACGACAGTCTCGATCGGAGGTGAGCTCGCAGATCTGGCGTTTGCCGGGCGGATCAGTTCGACGGACATCATCGTGAAAGTCCCGAACCTGGATTCAAAATGCCCGGCGCCCGTATGTTCGGTGGATCTGGTGGTCGTCAATCCGGATGGTTGCCAGGCCGTGCTGGCCGGCGGCTTTTCGTATATTCGGAGCGACACTGACGGCGACGGATTGAGCGATATCGAAGAGCAATCCTGTCAGTCAGATCCGCTTCAGATGGATACGGATGGTGACTGCCCGCAAGGTGCTGACCCGAAATTATGTGCCACGAACGACTACTATGAGTGCACTTATGCCGACCCGAACCATATCGACGCCAATGGAAAACCCATTCATCTGGATGCCCGGAAATGGGACACCGACGGCGATAATTTGAGCGACTACAACGAGATCGTGCTCTGGGCAGCCGATCCGCTGGATCCCGACACGGATTGCGACATGAACCCGGACGGCGAGGAAGTCCAACCGTCTGATCCGCTGGTTACTCCCACATCGCCCACTGTGGCCGATCCCGCTATCGCATACAAGGGTAACTTGGATACAGCAACCGGAGGTTACAATTGTAACGAGATCGGTGCGGACGTCATGACCCTACTGGTGTCCGCTATGAACCCCCGTGCCCTCGACCCGCCCCATGAGTGCAAAGTCGAATCAATCATAATCCGAGGAAAATCGTACGGTACCTACTCCCACTTTTCTGTCTACGATAATCTGCTTACGTGGAGCGGTGACAGTTGGTACCCGGGTAACGGGGTAATGTACGATAGGATCATAGCCAATCCGCACACGGACCTATGGATCCCGGCCGGCGTCACGGGCCTTACCATCAATGGCTTTAGCGGCGACTATCCTTACATTTGCCGGATCTCGTTTCTGTATCGACGCGCGTACTAAGCCCAGTTCACTGAAGGCAGACAAAACATTCTTCGCCATCACCGGAGATGCTGTAGACTTTCGCTGGTGATGCCCTATCTGCAGATCCCCCGGTTTCATTTCCTCGGCCTGCAAATCGATATTTTCGGCGTCCTGGTTGCCACCGGATTTCTTCTCGGATCGCACCTGGCGGCTCGGCGGGCGGTCCGAATGGGCCTCAGTCCGTTGCCGATTCACGACGCGGCGCTCTTGGCGATCCTCTGCGGGATGTTCGGCGCTCACTTGATGCATCTCGTCGCCTACTTTCCGAAGGAACTGATCGAAAAGCCCTGGCGGATTTTTCAGGTATGGTCCGGAATCTCTTCCTTCGGTGGTTTTCTGGGTGCGGGTCTTGCGATTTGGTATTACTTCCACCGAAAAAAAATACCGTTTTACCCATACGCCGATGCGTTGATGTTCGGCATGGCACCCGGATGGATTTGCGGGCGGCTCGGCTGTTACACGGCCCACGATCACCCGGGGCGCCTCACCGATTTCTTCCTGGCGGTGAAATATCCGGGAGGGTCGAGGCACGACCTCGGCCTTTACGATGCACTTTTGGCAATGGCGATGACCGGTGTGGTCTATTTCTTGGGGCGGAAAAATGCGAAACCAAGACCTCCCGGATTTTTCTACGCGCTCGTTCTGATTCTGTACGGCATCCCGCGGTTTTTCTTCGATCACTTAAGAGCCGTGGACGTTCCGCGGCCGGACGCGCGTTACTTCGGGTGGACGCCGGGACAGTATTTGGCGGCGGCCCTCGTGACATTCGGCGCGTACCAGATGGTGCGAGCGTATCGGCAAGAATCGGCATCCACCGACTAGAGATGATATGACCCGCACCCGACATCACCACGCGGACGGTACGCCGAAATTTACGAACCGGCTTGCGCTCGAATCGAGCCCCTATCTCTTGCAGCATGCTCACAACCCGGTCGACTGGTATCCGTGGGGCGACGAAGCGTTCGAACGCGCCCGAAAAGAAGGTCGTCCGGTTCTCCTGAGCATCGGATACGCCACATGCCACTGGTGCCACGTGATGGAAGAGGAGTCGTTCGAGGATCTCGAAATCGCGGGTTTCATCAATCATCACTATGTGCCGATCAAGGTCGATCGCGAGCAACGACCCGACGTCGACGCTGTTTACATGAACGCCGTTCAGACGCTGACAGGCGGGGGTGGTTGGCCGATGACGATGTGGCTGACTCCCGACAAAAAGCCGTTTTACGGAGGCACATATTTTCCGTCCAGAGATGGAGATCGCGGCGCCCGCATGGGTTTTTTAAGTCTTCTTCAGCGATTGTATCAGGTGTATCGAGACCAACCGGATCACGTAGCGGAGCAGGCCTCCGAGTTGTCCAAGGCGGTGGCTGCTCAAATCGCTCCCGAACCGGGCGGCGCGGTTCCCGGCGTGGCCGTATTGCACGAGGCGTTCCGATGGTTCGCCGGCCAGTATGATCCCTCGTTAGGGGGATGGGGTCATGCGCCGAAATTTCCGCGTCCCGTATCAATCGAATTTCTCTTTCATTACGGCGTTCGCGCGAACGAGCCGAAGGCGATTGAGATGGCGCTGCACACGCTTCGGATGATGGGACGCGGGGGAATGTACGACCAGCTTGCCGGGGGATTCCATCGATATTCGGTGGATCCCCATTGGCTGGTGCCGCATTTTGAGAAAATGCTCTACGACAACGCCCAACTCGTCATCGCTTATTTAGAAGCCTTTCAGCTCACGGGAGAAAAAGAATTTGAGCGGATTGCGCGAGAGACGCTCGATTACGTGTCACGGGAAATGACGGACTCGGAAGGAGGCTTTTATTCGGCGACGGACGCCGACAGCGAAGGAAAAGAAGGAAAATTCTTCCTCTGGTCGAAAGCGGAAATTTTCGAACATTTGGGCAAAGAGAACGGGGAGATCTTTTGTGAATACTACGATGTGACCGAGCGTGGGAATTTTGAAGGCCATAACATCCTTCACATCGGCATACCGCTCCATGAGGTTGCGGCGAAAAAAGGTCGTTCCGAGGCCGAGGCGCTACGAAGTCTGGAAGAAAGTCGGACGAAACTTTATCGAATTCGGAAGAAGCGAATTCCTCCTTTGACCGACGACAAGATTCTCACGGCATGGAACGGCCTGATGATCGGCGCGTTTGCCCGCGGCGGGTTTGTCTTGGCGGAACCGAAATATATCGTCCAAGGGAAACGCGCGGCGGAATTCGTGCTCGAAAGGCTCATGGAGAACGGACGACTTCTACGAAGTTGTCGTCGTGGAAAAGCCCAAATGAACGGATTCCTCGATGACTACACTTTCCTGATTTTCGGGCTTCTCGAACTGTTCGAAGCGAGCGGAGAAGTTCGGTGGTTGAAGGAAGGAATCGCTTTGCAAGAATATCTGCTCTCTCATTTTTGGGACGAAATGAACGGCGGGTTTTTTATGACGAGCCGTGATCACGAAACGCTGATTGCTCGAGAAAAGCCGTATTACGACGGCGCCGAGCCGGCCGGCAATTCCGTGGCGGCTCTGAACCTCCTGCGATTGGAATCTTTCGCGACGGAGGCGCGGTACGGGGAGCACGCCCGGAAGGTCTTGCAGGCGATGTCTCGAATCCTCGAAAATGCGCCCCACGTCGCACCCCTCTTGTTGACGGTGCTCGATTATCATTACGATCTTCCCAAAGAGATTTTGATCGTTTCTTCGTCGACGGGGGCCTTAGACAACCCGCTGATCGACCGCCTCCGCAAGACCTACATCCCGAATCGCGTGATTGCGAATACGGAAGAAGGACAGCGCCAAAGCGACCTAGGTAAGATAGTTCCTTGGTCCCGAAATCGCACAACGGAGGGGAAGCGAGCAATGGCGTATGTGTGCGAAAAACAGATCTGTTCACTCCCCACGTCCGAACCGGAAGTCTTTTCCAAACAACTTGCCAAAATAAGACCGCTGGAGAACAAATAGAGAATCATGATCGCGCCGGCTACGACAAAGAAGAATATCCGTTGGATTCTGGCACTGTCGGCCGTCGGAATCCTCGACTCGATCTGGCTGCTTGTTCTGCATCTTTCGACCGGGTCTCTTTCCAACGCCTGCGCCGTCAGTTCATTCATCAATTGCGACCTTTTGCACTTTAGTGCGTACTCGGAAGTTCTCTCCGTTCCGGTGCCCGCCTTCAGCATTATTTTCTATTCCTGGATGCTCACCGTGGTCTTGGCGGCTTGGAAGCGCGCAGAAGCCGATGCCACCCGTCCCGCGGCTTATTTGAGATTAATGTCGTGGGGCGGACTTTTCGTGACCGTATACTTTGCATCGCTCTCGGCTTTTGTGTTGAAGGCAATTTGCCCGTTTTGCACGCTGCTTTATGCGGTGAACATCGCTCTTTGGATCGTCACGTGGCGGTGGATGAAGGGGATCGGCCAGCCCTGGGGGCATCTCGTGCGCTACGATCTGCGCAGAGCGCACAAGAGTCCGTGGCTCTGGATTCCAGGGGCCGCCTTTCTTTTCGTGATCATCGCGTTGCCTCGTCTGTTTCCGAAACCCTCGTTGTTGTCCGAGGAACAGCATTCGATCGCGTCTGAAGATCGCCGCTCTCTGGGACTAAAAGAATCCCCCATCACCGTAGTGGAATTTGCTGATTTTCAATGCCCCTTTTGCAAAGTCGTGGGGGAGTTTTTGCGGCAGCTTGAGTCTGAAATGCGCGGGCGGGTACGCCTGGTCTATAAGTTTTTTCCCCTCGACAAGAGCTGCAACCCGTCGGGAGGCATGCATCTATATGCGTGTCACGCTGCGTTCGCGGCTTTTTGCGCCAGTCTTCAGGATCGGTTTTGGGAGTACAGCGAACTCCTGTTTTCGAAACAGGAGGATCTTCCCGATCGGCAGCTTTACGCCTTCGCAAAGGAGCTGGGGCTCGACCTTTCGAAGTTTGATCGCTGCATGAACGACGACCTCTCTCGAAAGGAGATCAGGAAGGATATTCAAGAGGGGCATCAGCTCAAGATTCGCGGAACGCCGGCGCTCTTCATCAACGGCAAACTTTATTCAGGTCCTCCCACCCTAGACGCGATCCGGCAGGCGATTTCAAACCCTTAGGTTCGTTTCGGGTGGGGCGCGGATGCCCTCGTTTCCCGCCTCATGGCCGGGACTTCGCCAGAGCTAACTTACTGAAAAGACTTGTGTTCCAAGGGCATGGTCTTTGCCACTAGAATAGATCCGGATGAGGACCCTGGGACAGATCAGAAGATGGATCGTATTCGCATCGGTTCTTCTCTCGATGAGTGGTTGTCGAAAGACGCTGAATCCTCAGTTCTTGCCGAAGAGCGGAGAGATTGATGTGCCCCTGAATGCCGTAGGGTTTGTTTCCTTTACGGGAGACTCCGCGATTCGAGACAGCGACATCAACACGGACAATTTCCGATTTACGGAATGCGCGGACCAGAACGGATCTGGGGGCGATTCACAGAATTCGTCATCCTCGTCCGATTCTTCGAATGACAGTTCCGGTTCGCAGAGCGGTGACTCGAAGGAGAAGACCAAAACACAATCCACTGCGGGATCCGCCACTCCCGGAAGACTTTGGTGGCGGACGCTTCCTTCCGATGAACCCTCGAGCAACGGTACGCAGAAAGGGGTTGTTACCGAAGTGTACTTTATTCCCTATGGCCCCCCCGGTTCCCGCTCCCCGCTGAAGGAGGGGACGGATTACTGTTTCGAAGTGGCCGGTACGGTGAAGGATGAAGGCGGAAACGAGGCCCTGACCGGCAGCACGACGTTTACCACCGAATCCAGCTCCTCGTTCAGTTTTGCGGCGCCGGGGAAACCGGTTCAAGCGGAGTTGATCGTCCGAGAAGACCCCATCTGGCCGCAAGACATGGTCGTTCTGCATTTTACCAAGGCCTTAAATCCAAACGAAGTTCTGGAAGGAACTTATGCGTGCCGGACTCGCGAAGACATTCCGCGAGATGAGTTTGATAACGGAAAGGATAACGGGACGGAAGAGCCGGACAAAACGCCTCCTCAAGCAAAGACTCGAAAGGGAGGAAAATCCGTAAGTCGTACGGTCTCAAGCGCCGATGAAGAATGTTCTTCCGGCTTCCGATCCCCCGCAAATGTCGTTCTGCTGGAAAACTTGGACGAAAAAGACGGTGTGGTTTTGGCGGATTTCAACACTTATGCCGTCGGCGGGTTGTTCGCCGGCGATCAGAATGCGGATATCGAGTATCGGATCGAAGTGGACATCGGCTCTTCGCGTAAGGATTCCAGCGGAAAAGCTCGCGTGTCGATCATGGGTCCGGATACGGGCCCGGCGTCATTTCGAATTAGAGACGATGGCATCGTTAAGAGCGCGGATGACGTGAGGAAAGATGTCATCGCCTCGGTGTCTGAGTCTGAGTCCAAAATTCGACAGGGTTATGCAGCGTTTATCGAACTGGGCCGTACGCACTAGAAAAGAGGCCCGGCCGCAGCACGTTGGGCTTTTGTTTACAGCATGGTAATTTATACGTCCCCGTGAAATCTTCCCGATCCTCACGTTCGCAGCTATCCACGGTACGAATGATCGATATCGCGCCTAAGAAGGTGACCGAGAGAGTGGCGAAGGCCCACGGTGTCGTGAGGCTCTCCGAGAAAACTCTCCGATCCATTGAAAGGGGCGAGGTGCCGAAAGGGGACGTCCTCGCGGTGGCGCGCGTGGCCGGAATCATGGCGGCCAAAGAAACGTCCAGGATCCTTCCGCTCTGCCATCCGATCCCGTTGGAATCGGTCGATGTGGAATTCACGCTTCGCCATCGTCCGACGGAAATCGAAGTGAGGACGACAGCTCGCGCGACCTGGAAAACAGGGGTTGAAATGGAAGCCTTGGCCGCGGCGGCGGCGGCCGCGCTCACGATCTACGATATGTGCAAGTCGCTGGAGCGGGGGATTACCCTCGAGCGATTGGAACTTGCGGAGAAACGAGGGGGCCGCAGCGGAATCTGGGTGCGTCGATCGTGATCTGGCCATCATGGGCCGTGATCTATCTCTTCCCGGGTCTGTTGTGTGGGATCGTGGTTGCGTTTGCAATCGGGCTGATCCGCGCTCTTAAGGAAAGGAGTGCCGAAGGGACCCTTCCTACAGTTCCCGACCTGGACAAGAGTTTAATCGCGGCGCTTGTCCAAAGCGGAGATGTCGGCCAGGCCCTAAAGAAAATGGAAGGCCTGGTACGTGAGCATCCGGAATATCCCGATCTTCAGCACCATGTAGCCGTTTTGTTACGGGCAAGCGGCCGTTTCGAGGACGCTCGTCGGGCTTGGCAGACATCGATTCGCCTCAACCAAAACTACGTCGAGGCCCGTCTGGGCCTGGCCGATCTGCTCTACGGCTTAGAAGACCTAGAGGGAGCCGAGGAACAGTTTTCCGAAGCGGTTCGGCTGCGACCGCAGTTCGCCGATGCTCAACTCGGACTAGGGAAAACGCTTCTTAAATTAGGTAAGGTCGATCAAGCAATACACGCCTTGGAGAAAGCCAAGGCCATCAACCCTTCCCTCCACGCGGCAGAAGAATTGCTGGGTGAATGCCGAAAGATTTCTCATGCGCCAAGAAAGGCATAGATCGAATTCCGGCGTGACCAGAATATTAAATGATATCAAGAAGTTACCGTCAGTTTTTCGTAGGCGTTGTTGGCACGCTCGTTGCGGTAGAATGAATTTAATGGACCCCAGATATCAGGCAAGAACATTCTTTTTGGTTATCGGCCTTGCAGGGGTTATCGCCCGGCCGGCGCTGGCACTTCCTCCATCCTCTACTCACGTCTCGACACGGGATTTTTCGGGATTAGGGATCAACCGCGGATCAGTCAACGGTGGCTTCGATTTTGGTCCGCGTTCATCGTTGCAGTTCGGTGGGTCGCGTGGATACGATCCCTACTACGACAGGTACGACAACTTTTCCTCGGGAATGTTGCCTCGCAATTACTACCCGGACACCGGTATGTATAGCTACCTCCTGGCCCGATACAGCCTGCAGCAACCGACGACCGCTAACTTGATCAGCAATGTTTTCGATCTTTTCCTGGGTGACAGCGGGACGTTTGCCGACCGTTGGACGAATTTCTGGAAACAAGGCCTTTTGAAGCCGCTGGGGATGAAAGCGGTCGCAGCCGTCCTAGGTCGGACGAAGATCGATTCGTATCTTTCGGTGGCCGATCGGTATAAACGGGGTCTCACCCGGTCCGGCGGCCAAGTGTTAAGACCGTTCCAGCAATTCGCTTGTAACCGATTTGGTCAGCAGCTCCGGGGATCCTCGTATTCCCAAGTGGGCGATGTTTTTCGTCACTTAGGTTACTAATATTGCGTAAAATAGCGCCGTGAAGTTCGTGATGCGGCAATCGTTTCTATTCCTGGTCGTTCTTTTCGTTTTTGCCGCGAGTTGCGGAAAGCCGAGGGTTCAGAAATTATCCGAGCGGGCCGATTCCTACAATCGGGCGCTTCGGTGGTCCAGCATCACGGCGGCAAGCACGTTAATCGCCGAAGATGTTCGTCGATCGGTGATTCAGGACTTGCTGCAAAAGATCGGCCGGAATCGAATCGTGGACTACTCGATAGTCGACCTTGGTGTGGATCCCGAAGAGATCAAAGCGAGCATCCTGGTCGAGTTCAGCTATTACGGAATATCCGATCAGGACCTGAAATATCGCCAAGAAGTTCAAAACTGGGCGTGGGATTCACGGCAGAGGGATTGGTTTCTGCGCGAAAGCCGAGATCTTCCCGCGCCGAAGTAAGGACCCGTGACAAAATAACCTAGACATTTTTGCTTGGTCTTTTGAACCAGCTCTTCGTTGTTCGTCCTCGCGTTAGTGCCTCTGGCTAGCGCTTCGTCCTCACGCCTCGATCTGATTCAAAATCCGTTGCGCAAAAATTGTCTACCTTATTTTGTCACGGGTCCTAATGTCTAAGCGTCCATCCGAATCTTGTCTGAAAGCAAGGAGCGGTTTCGGCGAACCTGACTCTGCGAACCGTCTTTTACAAGATCCGCAGCCGTCATCGATTTGGAAAAATAAAATCCCTGCCCAAAGGCGACGCCTGTTTTCATCAAAAAAGCGAGTTCCTCACGGCTCTCGATCCCTTCTGCGATAATGATGGCATCTATTTTTTTGGCCAGAGCGCAAAGCAGGCGGAGCATTTCTTGTTTGATTGGACTTCGGTTGATTCCGCGGACCATGGACAGATCGAATTTAAGGTACCGCGGATTAAGTTCCACAATCGCTTCCAGCGTCGAATAGCCGGTCCCGGCGTCGTCAATGGCGATCGCCATGCCGATATCGGTGTAATAGCGCATCGCTTCGCGGAACGATGAAAAATTCTCGATGGCGGCCCGCTCCGTTAACTCGAATACGATATTGGAGGGTTTTTTGTCCACGTCCCGGAGAAGATCTTCCAGGTATTTTCCTCGAAACTCGGGGTCGTGAATCGTATGGGGAATCGTGTTGATGAAAAGTTTGCAGTCGGAGGGAAGCGGAGCCGCTGATCGGAGCGCCATCTTCCGGCAGAGGCGATCGAGTTCGAACACCAGTCCGGCGTCCCGCGCCAGGGTGAACAAGAGGGTGGGGGATTCAAAAACGGTCCCGGCGGGACCCCGGCTTAAGGCTTCGTATCCCATGATTGTGCCGGTATTGAGATTCACAATCGGCTGAAAAAGCGTCGTCACCTCCTCGGACAGAATCAATCGCTGTAGTCTCTCTTTGTTCCGTATTTCCGTACGCGGAGATTGCAGATAAGCCATTTCCCGTGCCTCATCGATCAACCGATGCAGCAGCCGCCGAATCCGAATCAACGGGTTGTGAACAACAAACGAATAGCCGATCAGGAGTCGCGGCTTTTCCTTCGTGTAGTGATAAAGCAAAGCGAAAACCTGCGGGAAAAGATATTCCTGGACGCGGTCGGCGACCATTTCCACATCGTGCTTTTGAAGTTTGCCCGTCTCCCGTTTATCTCTTTTTTCGGAGAGAAAGATCATGAAGCCGGTGCCGCCGATGTCCGAAATCGCAAGCAGGTCGTTTTTCCGGACGATGGATCCCTGCATTCGCTTCAATAATTTCGTGATGTCGCGAAGAATTTTGTCGAACACCTTCGGGCCGTGAGCTTCTTCAACCCGGTCGAGGCCGTTGATGTTGAGATAGAGCATCCCGATCGCAAGGTCGTCCCGTAGCCACTGCTCGAGGTCCGGCAGGAGGGCTACGTAGTGAGGCAAATGACTGACCGGATCGACGAAGTGCAGGGTTTTGCTATCCATGATTTGATTCTACGAAAGGCGAATAATATCAATAATATAGCGGATTAGTCGGGTCTTGGCTAGGGGGCGGGTTAAGACCCTGAAAATAAACGCATTCCGATGGGGGCAAAGAGCAAAATAAAGACCACGGGGAAGATCAATCCAATCAGAGGAAGGAGCATTTTGACCGGAGCTTTCTGCGCCTGTTCTTCGGCTTGACGCACCAAATCTTTTCGGAGCGCTTCGCTTTGAAGACGAAGCAGGCTGCCCAGACTCGACCCCAATTCTTCCGATTGCCGGATCGCGGAAGCCCATAACGTTAGCGATTCCACACCGGTTCGGTCCGAAAGGCGCGTGAACGCTTGCGATCGAGTGTTGCCCATTTTCACGTGCTTCAGCGTCATCGCAAGTTCGTCGCGCAAGGGATGATTCGAGTCTCGAAGAATGATTTCTTCCACGGCTGCCACGAGATCGAGTCCGGCCTCCAGAGCTAAAGTCAGTAGGTCGAGATAATAAGGAAGAGCGAGGACGATCTCCCGCTGTCGTTTTCGGATCGCCGCCTGAATTCGCATGGACGGCCAGATGAAGCCGGCCAAAGGAAGCACAACTAGCAAAACGGGGAGATCCGTTGCGAGCCAAAGGCAAAAGCCGAGAATCATTCCGCCGAGACAGAAGAGAATCTTTGTTGTGACAAATGATCCGGCCGAGGAGGAGGATAGTCCAGCCCGCTCAAGGGTCTTACCGATCGTCTCCAAGGATGATTTCGGAAATCGTTGATGAACGTTATGGACGGCCCAAGCATAGAGCGCGGGAAGGAAAGCGGAGACGGAGCGAGGTTTCTCTTTGCGTTCCTTGTGGATCTCCACCGACCGATAAAAGTTCGTGAGAAAACCTGAGGTAGGTACGGAGAGATACCGCAGCGCAAAGAAAATGCAGCCTATTCCGACCCATTCCATCATCGCAAGAGCTCCGCTCGGCAAATTCGATGGATCCAAAATCCACCCAGCGTCATGGCGATCGCGCAGAGCGCGAGAAGCAGGTGGCCGGTTGTCGTGGTCAATAAAGGCTTAAGATAACCGGGCGCAATCATCTGCAAGGCCCCGGTCATAACGATCGGCATGGCGATCGCGACCCACGTTTGTACTTTCCCTTGTGCGGTGAGCGCTGAGAGGCGGTCGCGAAGGGCCGATCGCGCGCGAATCATCTCCGCCACACGGTCAAAGGCTTCCGCCAGGTTCGAACCGACTCGGCGGGAAATGCCGACCGCCCGAACTACGATCTCAAGATCGCGGCTCGGAAAACGTTCGAGAAGGCTTTCCAGGGCGCTTTCCATGGATACGCCTAGGCGCAACTCCTTCAAAACCAGTTCCAGTTCTTGATTAAGGGGCGGGGGTTGCGTGCGCGTCAGAGCCTCAACGGCGCGCTCGAACGTGTGTCCTGCGCGCAGAATCGAGGAAAGCTGCGGCAACACGACCGAGAACTGTTTATGAAAGAGCGCACGACGCCGTCGCTGGAGCAGCCGCAGGAAGAGATAAGGCAAGAGCCACGCAGACGCCAGGCAGACGGCTAAGGGGAGAAGCGAACGGAAGAGCAGCGTCGCCAATAGACCTGCGAAAGCGATCCATCGAGTTCGCTGCCGGAACGTGTGCGGTTCGATGAAAAGAAATTCGTTGGCCAATCCCTGTCGGACCATTTTCAGCCATTCGGACTCCATTCGCCGAAAGTTCGTTTCATGGCGGCGAATCACCGGCGGCAGGACCAGGAAAATCGCGAAGAACAAACAGACAGAACCGAGAGGAATCATGCGGCCTTCCCTAGGGGGTCCAGAATCTTCAGAAAAATCTCGCGGTCATTTGACCCCACGAGACCGAGAAAACGGGGGACGCGGCCGGTGCAGCGAAGCGTCGTGTCGCCGTGCTGCCGGAGAAAGAGATCCTGTGTGAGGATCGTTCCTTCTTCGGCCCCGCACACCTCCGTAACATGCGTTACGCGGCGCGTGCCGTCCGCCAGGCGGGCCTGAAATACGATGAGATCGAGAGCGCTCGCGATCTGTTCCCGAATCGCCCGTAAGGGCAGATCGAATCCGGCCATCAAGACCATGGTTTCCAGTCGAAGCAGGGCGTCTCGGGGAGAGTTCGCGTGAGCGGTGGTGAGGGAGCCGTCGTGACCGGTGTTCATCGCCTGCAACATGTCGAGGGCCTCGCCTCCCCGGCATTCACCCACCACAATTCGGTCGGGTCGCATACGCAACGCATTGCGAACCAGATCGCGGATGGCCACTTCGCCCTTGCCCTCGACGTTTGCGGGTCGTGTTTCAAGCGAGACGACATGATCTTGGGGAAGCTTCAACTCGGCGGCGTCCTCGATCGTCACGATGCGCTCGTGCCGCGGAATAAATCCGGACAGAGCGTTCAGTAATGTTGTTTTTCCGGAACCGGTCCCTCCGGCGATGAGGATATTTTTCCGGATGCGGACGGATTCGCTCAGAAACGATGCCGCCTGATCCGTCAACGATCCGAACTCGATCAATCGGGAGACGGAGAGGGGGACCTTCGAAAATTTTCGAATCGTGATCGTCGGGCCGTTGAGCGCTAAAGGAGGAATGACCGCATTGACGCGTGATCCGTCCGCCAGGCGCGCATCGACCATCGGGGAAGACTCGTCAATTCGCCGGCCCAGCGGAGAGACGATCCGATCGATGACGGAGCGAAGCGAGCTGTCGGAAATAAACTGAAACGGCGTTCGCTCGATTTTTCCGCCTCGTTCAACGTAAATTGCGGTTCGACCGTTCACCATCACTTCGGTCACGCTCGGATCTCGGAGAAGATTTTCCAGGGGTCCCAGGCCCACCGCTTCGTCCACGATATCCTGGACGAGAGCGGCGTCATCCGCCAGTCGATAATCCTGATGCATTTTCTCCAGACATTGCCGGACGAGATTTTCCACTTTTCGACGAAGGGAAGCGCCGCGAAGTTGGGTGTAATCGGCCCGACGGAGATCGATGATCTCCAAAAGGTGTTCGTGGAGAAAAGCGCGGGCGCGGTCGCGAATCTCTTGGGGAATCGTTGACGACATGTCAGTCCAGGATCGACAGTTCGAGTTCTTTGTTCTTCTTTTGCATCCCTTCGTCCATGTGACGAAGTTGTTTTTCGTGCGTAAAGCTTCCGGGGTCGGCGGGAAGGGGTGTGAGGAAGACGAGGAATTCCGTTTCGTTCTTCTGAAAGGAGCGGCTCTTGAACAGCTCTCCCAGGATCGGGATGTGTCCGAGGAGGGGAACCTTCTTAATGTTTTTTCGCGCCCGGTTTCCGATAAGACCTCCGAGGACAATGGTGTCACCGAGGCGGAGATTTGCCGCAGTCTTGACGTTGTTTTCGACGATGCCGGGAATGTTGTCGATGGCTGTGGCCGAGTCGAGATCACTCACTTTCGCCTCAATATCCAGAGAAACTTTTCGCGATTGGTCCGCCTGTGCAGTGACATTTAAGCTGACGCCGTATTGTTTAAAGATAATGTTGGCGGTCCGTTCAGAAACCAAGCGAATCGGAATTTCTCCGCCGGCCATGAACGATGCCGGTGTCCCGCTTCGGCAGAGAAGCTTCGGGTTAGCCAGCATTCGGGCGTATCCCTTTTCCATGAGCATGCGAAGAGAGCCCTCGGCCTGGAACCCGAGCGTTGTACTCGACATCGACCCCGTGCCGATCGAGCCACTCCCTTTTAGATTGATCTGATCGGGCCATCGAACCCCCACTTCGCCGAGCGAATTGCTCCGGACTTCCATCATTTTGAGATCAATGAGTACGAGCGGAACACTGTTAACGCCGACGGTCAGTTGATTAGAGACGCGTGAATAGATCGAAGAGACCACTCGCTCCGCCCGCTCGGCATCCGATTTCTTGGATACTTCACCTTCGAGGTAGAGCGTGTCGCCGGCAGCGCGAATCTTTACATGTTCAAAACCGGCCGCATCGAGCGCCGAGTCGGCTTCTTGGCCGAGATATTTGAGAGCATTCTGGTTTACGCGCGTGAGGTTGACGACGGCGGGATACATTTGGAGAACTTTATGAATCCGGTCGAGGTCCTCGCCACGAAAGACCTGTCCGTCAATGATCAGGCGACCGCCATTTACTCGAAGGCGGATGCCTTCAATCCCTTTCAGAAGCGCACCGACCTCAGGCTCCAAGTTACGGACGCCGCTCTTCACCTGGATCGAGTAAGTCTCTTTCTTGTTTCCTTCGGACCAGATAATGAGGTCGGTTGTCCCATCGGTTAAACCGGTCACGATGACCTGTTTGGCCTCCGGCAACGCTTTGACGTCCGCGACGGCCGGATTTCCGATGGCGACGCGAACGACTCCCGGAGCCTGAATCACCTGTTGGTGACCTGGAGATATGGAGATCGGGCGCCCGGCAAAAACGCTCGAACTCCAAGCGGCCAGGCCGGCGCTGAGAAGGAATCGAAGGATATGAAGTTGGTGTTGCATCGAGAGCGCGTTAGCGCAAGCCGGGTGCCAAACAGCTAAAACTCTATCTTGCTAAAATCTATGGTATTTTTGTCGCAGCCGTGAATCGTACAAGATCTGAAGTGCTCCCCTTGAGAATGAAAATCGGTCTTTGGGTTTTGGCGGCGGTACTGATCGTGGAACTGCCGGGCCAAACCCAATCCGCTTCCTCTCCGGATCCTTTAAACGTCCTCACCAGTGGATTTGAGAATCAGACGTCCGATGTTCAGCAGAAAATTCTTCGGCACGTGGGGCTGCTTCAATCCGAGGAATCCATACCGTTCTTGGCGAGCGTGGCGTTGACGGAGTCGTTCGGTCAAGAGGTGCGTCGAGAGGCGCTGAAGGCTTTTCTGGCGTTACGGTCCCCCGAACGCTTTCGCCCCGTTTTACGGCCGCTTTCCAGCACATTGCTTGAGCTCACTTCGATCATCGATGCGTTTTTGGAAATCGACGACCGGCAATTGGTTGCCCCATTTGTCCAGGCGGCTGTCCAACCGGAGATCGACGAAAGAATCCAGCGCAAGATGATTTTGGCCGTTCTCTCCTTGTGGAGCGAACGTGAATCTTCACACGAAAATTTCGAGCTTTGGCGAAAAACTAAAGCGAGCGAGATCCTCGCAGAGGTCGCGAAAAACTCTACGGGCGCCCGACAATCGCGCGCACTGCTTGTTCTTGGGCGAATTCATGATGAGGCATCGACGAAAGCCTTGATCCGCTTTTTGGATTCGGATGACCACGCTATCGTGGCCTCCGCCATCAAGGGGCTGGCTCGGGGGGGTGAAAAAGGGGCGCCGGCCCTCGGGAGGTTTCTCCAAAAGTCGAAGTCGCCCGAGCTTCGGCGGTTTGCCGTCGAGGCGCTCGGCCGGATCGGAGGAGCCGCATCCGTGAGGGCCTTGGAATCGTATCGATCTCGAGCGGAGCCATCCGAGAAAGGCCTTGTTTCGGAAATGCTGGCGCGGCTTAAGAAGAAAAACCGGTGAGAGAGTTGACCTACACGACTTGACCCGCCGCCCAGCCGGATGCCCAGGCCCACTGGAAATTGTACCCGCCCAACCAGCCGGTCACATCCACGACTTCGCCTATAAAATAGAGTCCCGGCACCTTCTTGGATTCCATCGTCTTGGACGAAAGTTCGTTCGTATCGACGCCGCCTCGAGTGACCTCCGCCTTGTTGTAACCGACGGTTCGTTTGGGAATGAATTCCCATCGATTCAGCATTCGACCGAAAGCCTCTAGTTTGGAGTCAGCGATGGATCCGATCGGCCCCGAGTCGGCCAGATACTGGTTGGAAAAGAGATCCGCAAAACGGTTGGGAAGGAGAGGGACAAGCAAACGTTTCACCCGTGCGTCCGGATTTCTGCGCTTTTGGTCGATCAACCAGGCGGAGGCGCGGATCTTGGGCAGGAAATTGACGCTGACAACGTCACCGGTGTGCCAATACAGAGAAGCTTGCAGAGCGGCGGGGCCGCTGAAACCGACGTGAGTGAAAAGAAGACTTTCACGAAAAGAGGATTTGTCGCATTGAATTTCGGCATTGAGGGAAACGCCGGCCAACGATCCGAATTGCGTCCGTTCCGGTTCGGCGAAAACAAAACCGTCAAGCGCCGGGGCGGTGTCCACGATGTTGAGTCCAAACTGGCGGGCGATGCGATACCCGAAATCGCCGGCGCCGATCCGTTGAAAGGAGAGGCCGCCGGTGGCGATCACCAAGGAATACGAATCAAATTCATCTCGACTCGTCACGCAATGGAACGTGGATGTTTTTGTGACACTTTCCACGCGGCAATCGAGAAAGAGCTCGACGTGGGCGGTATCACATTCGCGGATGAGCATGTTTACGATTTGATCGGCGAGGCCGTCGCAAAAGAGCTGTCCCAAATGTTTCTCGTGAAAGGCGATTTTGTGCCTCCGGACCAGCTGAATGAAATCGGCCGGCGTATAACGGGAAAGGGCGGAGATCATGAATCGAGGATTTTGAGAGACGAACCGCTGGGGCACCGTGCCGGTGTTCGTGAAGTTGCACCGTCCGCCTCCGGAAATAATGATTTTGCGGCCCGGCCGGCCGGAGTGTTCGAGGAGAACTACGGATCTCCCGCGCTTACCAGCTTCAATGGCACACATCATTCCGGCTGCGCCGGCGCCGATGATGACGACATCATAGGAGGCCATGGGGGATACTATCGCGAGTCCGACATGCCTTGATAGTCAGTCGCCGCTACGTCCCGACTCGATCCAGAAGGTTTTTCATGCCGCAAGGCGGATATCGATATTCTCTCCCAGAGCTTCGCTGATCGTAACAAGAGTCTTGACGGTCGGGTTTGATTTACCCGGAGTTTCCAACTTCTGAAGTTGTTGAAACGTGATGCCGATCCGTTTAGCAAGCTCCTTCTGCGTAAGTCCATGCCTCCGGCGTTCCTGGCGTATCAGCAACGGGATTAATACATCTTCATAGGGAGTAACCCACTCATACCGCTTGCTTCGTCGAACCTTCGAACGAGGCAGATCCCATTTCGGATCACGCGCTTCCTCCAGATATAGGCTCATTGCTTCCCGCGCATTTCGGCGAGCTTCATCCCTGGTCGCTCCGTCACTAAAGCACCCCGGGAGATCCGGAAATTCAACGGAGTAACGAGTGCCATCTTTATAGATCTTTGCTTGATACCGAATCATAAGAGTTTCTCTCCCGTCTGTTTTTCTATCGCGCGCACCAATCCAATTCCCAAATCGTGGTTGGCGTGGACAGGCACCTCCGTCATTTTTCCCTCCTTAACCAGTTTGACATGAGAACCTCGCTGGCTTTTCACGACCCATCCTCGCTTTCTCAGGATTTTGATGACCTTCTTTCCCGAGATGGGCATTCGGCATGTATACAGCAATTATGCTGTATTTCAAGACTTTAGGCAAGCGGATGCCTCTATGTAAAAAGAAAAGGGCCAACCTTCCGCCCGGCCCCCCGGTCGCATCGGCGTCCTTTGTTATCAAGCTATCTCGGACTCGGGACACGAGGGTTAGCGCCAGCGGCGTCTCCGGTTGTCCCGTGGACCCGGGGTGGGTGCGCGTTCCAACTCGACTCTTTGATGTATGGCCTTCTCGATTTTCTGCAGCAGTTCAAGATCGTACTGCGTCACAAATGTGATCGCGTCTCCCTCCTTTTTTGCGCGGGCCGTCCGGCCGATCCGATGGAGGTAATCGTCCGGGTCTCGGGGAATGTCGAAGTTGACCACATGCGAGACGTCGTTGATGTCTAAACCACGCGAGGCGATATCGGTGGCCACCAAAACTCCGATTTCGCCGCGCCGAAAGCGTTCCAGCGCTTCCACGCGTTCTTCCTGCGGCCGGTCCCCGTGAAGCGCATCGCAAGCCACGCCCGCGTTGTGCAGTTTTCGATCCAGACGGCGCACCTCGTTTTTGGTCCGGGCGAACACCAAGACCGATTCCATCCTTTCCGCTCGGAGGAGGCGGAGCAGGAGACTTTCTTTGCCGGTCGGCGATACCTCGAAGAATCTTTGCCGGACGGACGCGACAGGCATCTGCCGGCCGATCTGAATTTCCTTCGGATGGCGCATGAATTGCCGGGCCAGTTTTTTTACCTCGGGACTGAGCGTGGCGGAAAAGAGCAGCGTTTGGCGCTCCGTCGGGAGTTTCGAAAGAATGGTTTGAACGTCGGGCAAAAAACCCATGTCGAGCATCCGGTCGGCTTCGTCGAGAACCAGCACCTCGACCGAACCGAAGTCGACGTGGTCGAAACGAAGATGATCGAGCATCCGTCCCGGCGTGACGATCAGCACTTCGACCTTCTCGCGGATCACGCGTTCCTGGTAACCGAACGACAAACCTCCGACGACGCACGCGGACGACACACCTGTGTAATAAGCCAGGCCGGTCAGCTGTTCGTCGATTTGTATGGCCAATTCACGCGTGGGAGTCACGATCAGCGCCCGGGTCACGCCTTCAGGAAGGCGCAACAGTCGGTCGATCAACGGAATCAAAAAGGCCGCGGTCTTTCCCGTCCCGGTCTGCGACGCGCCGAAAAGATCGTGACCTTCCAGGGCAAGGGGGATGACCTGTTCCTGGATCGGAGTCATTTCCCGGTATCCCATGTCGCGGATCCCATCCAGGAGACGGGAATCGAGAGGAAGGTCTTCAAAAAGCCGGCTCACGTGCGCGTTCTTATCCTTTCCTTCCGAGGGGGCAAGGTTTGTTTTGAATGAACGAGGGGGTGCCGTGGATTCAAGAACCGTGACGTTGCCGTTCTTTTCAGCGCGCTTCGAGGGCCGTCAAGATTTCGACATGGTACGTCTGGGGAAACATATCGAACGGTTGAATCCATCGAACCTGAAATCCCGATTGGAGCAACACCTTGAGATCTCTCGCCATTGTGGCCGGCGAGCAAGAGACATAAAGAAGATTCCGAATGCCGAGGGAGGGAAACGAGGCGATAAGGTTGGGGTGAAGGCCCTTTCGGGGGGGATCGACAATGGCCGCCGGAAATCGTTCGCCTTCCCGATGCAGACGGAGAAGGATCGTATCCGCTCGTCCCGCTCGAAAGCGTGCCCGATCGGAAAGATCGTTGGCCTGTGCGCTCGTTTGTGCACTGCGGATAGAGTGATGGGCGATTTCTACGCCCAACGTTCGAACTCCTTTCCGTGCGAGCGCCAAAGTAAACAGACCCGCGCCACAGTAGACATCCAATATAGAGTCGATCGCTCGTTCGCCGGCCCATTCGATGGCATGTGCGACGAGCTGTTCGGTGATTTCTGAATGGATCTGAAAGAAAAGGTCGGGTCGCACCAAGTACTGTACGTCTCCGATTTCTTCGGTGATGCCTTCTTTCCCATGTACGAGGATCATTTCATCGCCGAAGGGCGAATAGCTCCCTGCCTTTATCCGCGTGACATAAAGCGAACGGATATTGGGTATCGTCGACAGCCTTTTTGCCAAGTCTGAATCCGACGAATCGACCGTCGTGCTGAGGATAACAGCGCATGCCCCGGTCGTCGCGCGGCGGAGCGTAACGTAGGGCAATTTGTCGGCGGAAAAATCCTCAAGCGCATGCCGAACGGAACGCCACAGATCATTGAGTTCGTCTTGGGCGATCGGGCAGGAATCGATGTCGAGGACCTCCCGGCGGTTCCGAAACGAAATGTATCCCTGAGATCCCCGGGCCGAGCGGTGGTACGTGACGCGATTGCGATAGTTCCAGAGTTTTTTCGGAGAGAGAATCGGTCGGACGTCGAGCCTCCCGGGGCCGATTCTTTCGAGAGCGTCGCGAATGTGATCGACTTTTTGTTCTGCGGCGAAATTCGATGGAAGGTGTTGATAGTGGCATCCGCCGCAACGGTCAAAGTGCGGGCACTTCGATTCGATACGATGCGCGGAAGGCCGAAGAACTTCCAGAGCCAGACCCCGGCCGTACCGCTTTCGAACGTCCGTGATTTGCAACCTGACGAGATCTCCCGGAGCGGTTCGAGGGACGAAAACGGTGAATCCTCCGGGATGGGTGACTCCGTCGCCGCCGTAAGCGAGGCGGTCCACGGAGGCCGTAAGAATTTCTCCAATCGCGGGGATGGGGAGCAGGGGAATATCCGTGTCCGATCAGTTCGCTTCGGTTT
>DATDPG010000015.1 GCA_035292885.1 Bdellovibrionota bacterium
ATATGTGACGAAGGCCTGAGTCGTGACCACCCGTTCGCCGGTCATCGGATTTTCGGCCTGAACCTCGACCCCAACTTCCAAAGAGGTTCGTCCCGTGTAATTCACCTGGGATTTAAGAACCATGATGTGACCGATCTTGGCCGGAGCCAAAAAATCGACTCGATCGAAAGAAGCCGTAACACAGAGCCCTTGAATATGTCTCATCGCCGCCACGGCGCCGGCGATGTCGATCCACTGCATGACCTTTCCGCCGAAGACCGTTCCGTGGGGATTGGTATCGCCGGGAAGGACCTGCTGCACCATCTCGACCTGTGAAATTCGCGGGGGTTTTCCCTTCATTTTGGGCTCCTTGCTGTTCATATTCCGGGAGGATAGAAAGGGGTCACCATATCCAATGGACCTCTTTTCAACAACCTCCGTGCCAAAACCCGCTCTCAAAGGGGGTGCGCCGTTGGCGGATCGGATGCGGCCCAAGACGTTGGATGAAGTCTTGGGGCAAAAACATCTGGTCGGGCCGGACGGAGCTCTCCGTGTGGCTCTCGATCAAAGAAAGATTCAATCGTTCATCCTTTGGGGGCCGCCCGGTTGCGGAAAAACGACGATCGCCCGGATCATCGCGGAACAGAGCGGATTTCTGTTCGTCCCGTTTTCCGCCGTTCTCTCCGGGATCAAAGAGGTCCGGGAGGTCATGGCCCGGGCGGAAAAATCGCGGGCCCGAGGCGAGCGGCAGACGGTCGTGTTTATCGACGAAATCCATCGATTCAACAAAGCGCAGCAGGATGCGTTTCTCCCTTTTGTGGAACGGGGAGATATCGTTCTGTTCGGCGCGACGACGGAGAATCCGTCGTTCGAAATCAACAGCGCGCTGCTTTCCCGCCTCCGCGTTTTTGTTCTCGATCCGTTATCGGTGGCCGATCTGGTCGCCCTCCTGAAGCGAACGATCGCGAACGACTCGGAAATCCGCATCGCCGGTGTCCGGGTGGCCGGCGACGTCCTGGACTATTTGGCGACGCGAAACCCCGGGGACGCCCGCGCGGTTCTCAATCTCCTGGAAGCCGCGGTGACGCTGGCCGGGAAAAACGGCGTGATCGATCGAGCAATCGTGGATCGCGCGGCCCAGCGCGTTGCGCTGCTTTACGACAAGATCGGCGAGGAACACTACAACATTATCTCCGCGCTCCATAAAAGCATGCGCAACGGCGATGCCGACGCGGCGCTTTACTGGCTCGGGCGGATGTTGGAGGCGGGAGAGGATCCTCTCTATATCGCCCGGCGGATGATCCGTTTCGCGAGTGAAGATGTCGGAAACGCCGATCCGCAGGCCCTGGTTTTGGCCGTGGCGGCAAAAGACACGGTTCATTTCCTCGGAATACCCGAGGGGAAATTGGCCCTTGCCCAATTGGCCGTTTATCTGGCTGCCGCGCCGAAATCGAACGCGGTCTACGTCGCCTACGGACGGGTCGAAGATGATCTCCGCGCCGGACGCGTCTACCCCGTTCCGTTGCAGATTCGAAATGCGCCGACAAAACTGATGAAGGAGCTCGATTACGGAAAGGGCTATGAATACGCCCACGATTCCGACGATAAGACGACGGCGCTGGAGTGCTTTCCGGAGGAACTCAAGGGCCGCCGTTACTACGAGCCGGAAGGATCGGGGAGCGAAAAGTCGGTTCGGGAACGACTGAAAACCTGGCAGGAAGTCCGTCAGCGCTTGAGGAAGAAATAGTAAATGAGCGAAAGACTGACAACGGTCGAGCGAAGGCGAATGTCCGGCGTCGAATGGGAGTTCCCTTCGAACGATCAGCTGGTATCCGAGGAACCGCTTGAAATGCGACTCAACGGCGAGGCGTTGGCGGTCACGATGCGAACGCCGGGGGACGATTTTGAACTGGTGCGCGGTTTTCTTTACACGGAACAGATCGTCAATCGTCCGGAAGAGATTCTCGGTTTGGAGCGACCGGGGAACGGCGCCAAGGAGTCGCATACAAATGTTGTTTCGGCCACGGTGCCGCCAAAGATTTTGGAAGGCAAATGCTGGCTACGGAATTTCTATGCGTCGTCGAGCTGCGGTGTCTGTGGAAAAGCGTCGATCGAGCAACTCCGTCTGACCCGCCCGATCATTGAATCGTCGTTCCGCGTGGGAGTCGAACGCTTGTATCAAGTGGTAGGTCGAATGCGGAAGCTCCAAGCGCTGTTCAATCAGACCGGGGGGTTGCACGCGGCGGCTCTCTTCAACGAACGCGGTGAAGTGGTCGTTGTGCGGGAGGATGTCGGCCGGCACAACGCCGTGGACAAAGTCGTCGGTTGGGCGATGGAGTCGTATCAGGTCCCGGTCCGGGATCTGGGCCTCTTTGTGAGCGGCCGGTCCAGCTTTGAGATCGTTCAAAAGGCCATTGCCGCGGGAATTCCTTTTGTGGGAGCCATCTCCGCACCGAGCAGTCTGGCCGTGAGTTTGGCGAAAGAATACCGCGTAACGCTCGCCGGTTTTGTCCGGGGAGAGACTTGCAGTGTTTATTCAGAACCGGATCGGATTCAGTCCAATGAAACTTGAAACGCTGACCGCCGCCGTTTTGTCCGGCGGAGAGAGCCGACGGATGGGGAGTGACAAGGCACTGCTTCGGACCGACGGAGGAACAACCTGGATTGAGCGCGTTGTTTGGGTGGCTCGGAGCCGCGCAGTGCGCACGATCGTTGTGACGGGGCGTTCCCCGAGATACGTCGATCTATTCGATCCGTCGACGGCTGAAATTGTTCCGGACGATTCCGATGT
This sequence comes from Bdellovibrionota bacterium, assembly GCA_035292885.1. NCBI lineage: Bacteria > Pseudomonadati > Bdellovibrionota > Bdellovibrionota bacterium. Next base: position 2,771 of record DATDPG010000015.1, read on the forward strand.
CCATGGAAAGGGACCGCTGGGAGGGATTCTTACGGCGCTTCGGTTGACCAGAACGCGTCATCTTCTCTGTCTGACGTGCGATATGCCGGGCGTCGGTTTGGATGCCATCGACGAATTGGGTCTGCCGGAGGAACATCAGGATGTTGTCTACGCTTCAAAGATGTTCTTCCCGATGGTCTTTCGTGTGACACCGGCTTTGCTTTCCGTTGCGGTGAATCGACTTCAACAAGATCAATGTGAAATTGAATCGTTCTTGAAGCTATTGAACGGACGAGCGATCGTGCTCGCGGCCGCTGGAGGTCACGCCAATTTGAATACGCCCGAGGATGCAAAGCCCCATCGAGACTCACCGTGAAGCTTCGTCACCTTGTGCCGTTCGGCATTTTGGAGTCGCAAAAGCCGAAACATTTTCGTTCGATGCTCAATGCCGCTTGGGCGAATCGAGACTCTCTCGGCTATGGGTGGCGAATTCTCAAACATGGCGTATGCGACGGCTGTTCGCTCGGTCCGTATGGCCTCAAAGACAACGTCATGAACGGAATCCATCTCTGCATGACCCGGCTCAATCTCCTTCGGTTGAACACGATGGGCCCATTCGATCCGGATCGCTTGCCGGACGTCGAAGGACTTCGGCAGATGACCAACGAGGAGTTGCATGCGCTGGGACGAATCCCCGCTCCACTCCGTCTTCGCCGAGGGGAGTCACGATTTCGACGAATCGATTGGAATGAAGCATTCACGACCATCGGTTCGACGATTAAAAAGCTCAGGTCCGATGGAAAATCCGATCGAATCGGGATGTACGTCACGTCGCGCGGCCTGACGAACGAAACGTATTACTTGGCCCGAAAGCTCAGTTCCTTAATCGGCACGAACAACATCGATCTCTGCGCCCGCCTCTGCCACGCGGCGTCCGTCGACGGATTGAAAGATACACTCGGCGTCGGGGCGCCGACCTGTTCGCTCTCGGATCTGATCGGCAGTGACCTGGTGGTCATTTTCGGAAGCAATTTGGCGAACAATCAGCCGGTCACGATGAAGTATTTGCACTACGCCAAAAAGCGCGGCACGAAGGTTCTAGTCATCAACCCGTACCGAGAGCCGGGACTGGAACGGTATTGGGTCCCGTCCGTTCCCTCGAGCGCCCTCTTCGGAACGAAAATTATGGACGATTTCTTCCAAGTGTCGATCGGCGGCGACATCGCGTTTATGAACGGCGTTCTCAAGGCCCTTGTCCAAACCAGCGGTGTGGACGAAAAATTTATTTCACGCGCTACCTCCGGATTCGATGAACTGAAAGCGCACGTGAATGCTTTGTCCTGGGCGATGCTTGAAGAGAATTCCGGACTCCAGAGGGTCGATATGGAACGGTTCGCCCGAATTTATTCCCGCGCTCGATCGGCCGTCTTCGTCTATAGCATGGGGCTGACGCAACATCGATTCGGCGTGGATAACGTGAAGTCGATCGTCAATCTGGCCCTCGCCCGCGGAATGCTCGGGAAAGAAAAATGCGGGATTCTGCCGATCCGGGGTCACAGCGGCGTTCAAGGCGGCGGTGAATGCGGAATCGATCCGGGAAAACTGCCGGGGAATGTGCCATTGACGCCCGAAAGCGCGGCCTATTTCGAGCGGGAGTGGGGAGAGCCGGTGGCTCAATCGAAAGGACTGCGGATCGGCCAGATGTTGGAAGCCGCTTTCGAAGGCAAAATCTCGATGCTCTATAACGTCGGCGGCAACCTGTTCGAAACCATGCCGGACCCGGATTACATGCGCGAGGCGATGCAGCGTGTGCCGTTCCGGGTTCATCAGGACATCGTCTTGAACCGATCGACGGTTCTGGAGGGCGACGATGTCCTCCTCTTGCCGGCCCAAACGCGCTACGAGCAAAAAGGAGGAGGAACGTCGACGAATACGGAACGTCGGATACGGTTCACACCGGAAATCCCCGGCCACCCTGTTGGCGAGGCCAGATCCGAATGGGAAATATTGAGCGCCGTCGGCCGTCAAATCTTTCCGAATGCGGGCGGCCCATTCTCCTTTTCCGACGCTCAAGTCGTCCGGGATGAAATGGGGCGTGTGATGCCGATGTACAACGGCATTCAAAATCTTCAGAAGGAGGGGGACCAACTTCAGTGGGGTGGGAAAACACTTTTTGCCGGCGGAACATTTTCAAAGATGCCGAACGGCAGAGCGCGTTTCTCGGCTATTTCACCGCCGAAACTCGAGATTCCGGAAGGCTGCGTCTACGTCACGACGCGGAGGGGGAAGCAGTTTAATTCCATGACGTACGGTTCGAATGACCCGCTGACGAATCGCAAACGGACCGACATTTTCGTCTCCGGCCACGACGCTGACCGATTGGGTTTGCAGGAAGGCGAGAAGATTCGTCTGCGATCCGATGTCGGTCAGATGGATGGAACCTGCCGAATCGCTCCGATTCCTCCGCGGAATGTTCAAGTGCATTGGCCCGAGGGGAATGTTCTAATCGCCCGCCGGTACGATCCGGTGTCATTTGAACCGGATTACAACGCCGTCGCGCGGATTGAAAAGATCCTATAGAGTATTCATTCTACCGATGACGCGACTCGGGCTTACCGCGCTACTAGGGTTGTTGGCGAATACCGCTGCATGCGTACCTAATCTGGGACGCACAAATGCCAGACTTGAAGACGGGGTCGATTTTGCGGTTTCCGCCGGTCCCGCGTTTGTGGCGCCAGGAGAAGGGACCAACTCAAATGCGGATGATTAAAAATGGGAATCGATCTTGAATTCTTGGCCTGGTTCGTGGGAATTGGGATCGCCATTTGGATTCCGGCAATTTTGTTCAAAGTTCGTATTCCAGGCCGATTGCATTTTACGGAAATTCCCGACGAAACATTACCGAAACATCTTTTCCGATGGTTTCAAACCATGGATCAACATTTGAAGCCGCTTGGATTCCATCCCATCGCGAATTTGAAAATGAATACGCCGGGACAAAATATGACACGATTCTATCAACACGCGGGTCATAGCGGACTTTGTCAAGTAGCCGCCATCCAAAATAAGAACATTGGCGCGCAGCTGGTCGATTTTCAGCAGGAATTGACCGACGGCCGGTTGATTTGGACACGGAATAGCCCCATCAACGATCTACTGCCAACGCGCAAGACCGCCATACGTAAAGAGTATCCCGACATCAAAGACGCAAAACAGCTCTATGAAATTCACGAAGAGCGCATTCGCAAAGAGGGTGTTGGGCGTACCGAGAGACAGGATAAAGACGCGATCCTGGCAGCCATGAATAGACATCACATGGAATGGCTGTCGCAACTCACTCAGGCCGAATGTGTCGTGCCCATGCGTAATGGCGAGACCTTTCGTTTGACCACGCGGATGGTTATTCGGTTTGTGGTTTCCTACTTTAACCCCCTTGGTGACTATTTTTCGGTCCCTCGTTTCGTGATCGCATTGTGCGTTGGTATCGGCGTCCCTCTTTTCTGGCATGAAATGACAGGCGAACTCTTCGCCAAGATCGTCAATAAAGTAATCGATCCGGAATCGGGGGCCCGGACGCTTCCCCCCATCGCGTGGTCTATTCTCATGTTTGTTCTCACGTCTGTTTTTGCGTATGGAGGTGCGATTGTTTCGGGTGTGACGTTCGGCCTACTCTTTCGACATAAAGCGATTCTTTGGATCATCCTCACGTATCTGGCCGTGCGTACTCTTTCGAGCAAAGTCGGGGGATCGATTCCGAGCGAAGTTGCGGGAGCGATCAATATCTTTATCGCGTTCATTGCAGCAACGATGGTTGGGTTTGTACGGGGCCGCCTACACCTTTTTTGTGGCAAAACGGATACAAAGTCCATTTGATGGCAGGCGCCAAAACCGATTGGAAGTTTCACGGAATGACACCACTCGGCTTGGCCGGAGATTCTCAAGTACCTAACGAAGTTATCGATCAGCTGAAACGATAAAAAGCACCCTCCCGCAAAATGTGATGTAACTTTATTTACCGTGAGCAATTAAAAATCATTCTTCTCTACGGACAAGTTATTGATATTTACTGATTCTAGCTTCGTCGAGAAATAGGCATAAACGTTGCTTTTTGGAACCGCACAATGTCTTTCCGTCAAATTCCCGTAGCGCTATCCGCAGCCGTTTTCCTTGCCCTTTTTGTTTCTGCTTGTGAAACCGACCCCAGGCTGGCAATAAAAGGACGGTATAGCGGACGTCAGCCCGTGCTCTGAGGGGTGTTATCCTCAGAGCACGTAGTTTGGTCTAAACAAACTTTTCAAGGAGCTGACGATGAAAGCAAAATACTCCATAGGGATCGATCTGCACAAGTCTGTGATCCAAGTCTGTGTATTGGATGAGGGAGGCGAGGTGATCGAGGAGTTTCGGGAATCGATCGAGACACTGGAGCTAGGAATGGCCGTGGTGGGGTGGTTAACAAAGTGGCGAGACGGCGGTCGTCTGGTGGTGGAAGCTGTGGGCGTCAATCGGAGTTTTGTCAACGCTTGCCAGGAAGCGGGACTTGGGATCGTGGTGGCCGATCCGGTGAAATTGAATTTGCAGATGCTGGGAAGGAAGACGGATCGTCGGGACGCCAAGGAATTAGCGCGGAGGTTGTATTTGGGAGACATCGACGCCTATGCCACCACGTACTACCCGACCGAGGATGAATACGGGGTTCGGAAGGTTCTGCGGGTGCGGCATCACCTGGTGAAAGTTCGGCAACAGATCACGAGT
>DATDPG010000016.1 GCA_035292885.1 Bdellovibrionota bacterium
GAGTTGTGAATCGCTGGCAGCCGCCGACTGAACTTTCGATCGAAGAGGTCTACACCGACGGCCCTTCCGCCGGTCTCCTGGAAGCGGGGGACAGAATCGTCGGGATCAACCAAAAATCGTTCGGAGCGTTATCGTTGGAACGGATCCTTTCGGTTCTAGAGGGGAGCGACCCGGTCACCTTGCAGATTCTGGGTCGAACAGACTGGATTGAGGTCCAGCCCGAGCAGTTTCGTGCTTCTCCGATCTTCTCCAAACGAATCCATGAAGGGGAAGCAAACCTTGGCTACACCCATATCCGAAGGTTTACGTTGGATGTATCCGTCCGCCTACAACATGCCCTTGAGAAATTCGAAGAACAGAACGTTTCGGCTTTGATCATCGATCTTCGCGGGGATGGGGGAGGGGACACGAACGAGGTCGTGCGTTGCGCTGACCTTTTTGTGGATCAAGGCGTTCTGCTCCGGCTTCGAGGGAGCGGGAAGAAGGGGATCCCGGCGGAGTTCCAAATAAACGCCGTGCTAGGCGCGGAAACAGGCGGGGAAGTCACGCGAAAACCGGTGGTGATATTAGTTGATGCTCGAACCGCGAGCTCGGCTGAAATGTTCGCTGGGGTCTTGGCTGAAAGTTCACGGGCCGTTCTGGTCGGCTATGAAGGGGGAACATTCGGGAAATGGACCGGGCAATCGATCGCAAAGTTAGGGGAAAAGAACGGTTTCGGAGGACGGCTCGTATTGACGACGTTTCGAGTGACGCTCTTTGACGGTGCCGACGCCCAAGCGAACGGATATCCCGTTCACTTCAAAGTGTCCGATCCCAAGTTGGAGCAAGTGGTCGCCGATCGGCGCAAGAACAATGTAACCACGATCCTGCAAGAGCGGGATTACGGGGCTGACTTGGTGATTCCCTCCACGGGACGCGCAGTTCGTGCCGGGTCGGGGTCTGCCATCGCTTCGATTATAGACGGGACCCGGGAGGCGGTGGATCCGGAATTAATTCAGGCGGCGTGCCGTCCGGAGGAGGACTGCGAATACAAAGTGGCCGTACAAGTGGCTGCCGATTTAGCCGATCGCAAACCCGAATGGCCTGAAATTCGCACAAAGCTTGACGAATAACTCCGTTGACATTCCGGTCATACACGTTAAACGGGAACACCTATGGCCATGAACAAGATTCCCCAATGGAAAGACCGGCAGAAAATCCTTTACGCGAAGGAGAAGTCGGACCCTAAACGACTCGTCGAATTAGGAAGCGAATGCTTGAAGGCGGGCTATATTCAGGATGCCTTTGAATATTTTCAGTCGGCAAACGACGCCGAAGGGCTCGGAAAAATTCGCTCGCTCGCCCTCGAAGAAGGGGACGCATTCCTTCTGGGCTCCACCGAAAAGCACGTGGGAGCCGTCTCCGACGACGTGTGGAACAAACTTGGATACCGGGCTTTTGAATTGGGCAAGTACCGATTTGCCAAAACCGCCTTCGAGAAAACAAAGAACGAAATCATGTTAGCCAAGATCCGTGCAACGCTGGGAGAAGTTCAGCTCCCTCCCGCCGATGAAGCTCCTTCAACTGTCTGACGAGTCTCTTCCTGGTTCATTCGTCGATTGGTTCGGCCGGGAGGCGCCGATCGAAATCGAGATCGGCGTTGGAAAGGGGAGATTTCTCAAGGAATACGCCTCGGCATACCCGGATCGAAATTTTCTGGGCATTGAAAAGTCGAAAAAATGGCTTCGGCACGCCGCCGAACGGTTGGACAAGGCGGCTGTTCGGAATGTCGTGCTCTTGGAAGGATATGCGGAAGATTTTTTCCCGGTGATCCCGGACCGATCGATCGTAAATTATCACGTCTATTTTCCGGATCCATGGCCGAAACGGCGCCATCATCGGCGTCGTCTTTTTTCGCCGCAATTTCTGGAACATGTGATTCGAACGCTCCGACCCGAAGGGGAAATCCGGATCGCGACGGATCACATGGACTACTTTGACGTGATTCGGCGATCGCTGCGCGAATACGAAGGAAAAGGTCTTCGGGAAATGACCTGGAACCCGGGACCTTTCCTGACCAATTACCAGGCGAAGTATCTTCGTGAAGGGCGACCGCTTGTTTTTGCCGCCGCTCAACGAATCTGACCTGTTATAATGCCGTCATTGCCTGACGGTTCTATAAAGCTGACGCTGGCTCCGGTTCAGGGCGAGGCGCGTGTACCGTTCCTCCGAATTTTTCTGAGGGACGAATTTGTTCGCAGTTACAAGATCGGCCTGGGACATTTCATCGCCGGGAGGGATGCTCAGGCGCAAATCTTTTTGAACGATCGATTCGTCTCCCGGCGCCATTTTCAAATCGAATACGACGGCGAAAACCGCCTCCATAT
>DATDPG010000017.1 GCA_035292885.1 Bdellovibrionota bacterium
GTACGTCCCCTTGGAGCAGGCCACTTCGATCTCCCCTTCCGCCCCCTCCAATCGCAGTAACTGAATGGAATGAATCGTCACGTGCCGCGTCGGAATTTCCACCGGCTTGCCGGCCCGGGCGTACTCGTAAAGTTTTCGGCCCTTTACCTTTACCGCCGAATAGATCGGGGGACGCTGGACCTGCGTTCCGACGAAACCCTGCAGCACCGATTCCACCGCCTCTCGGGTTGCATTTACCGGCCGCTCGGCGAGCACCTGTCCGACGGAATCGTACGTATCGGTCTCTTTTCCGAGGAGAAAACCGACGCGATAGGTTTTGTCTTTCTCCGAAAGGGTCATCGAAAGTTTCGTGGCCTTGCCCAGGCAGAGGATCAGGAGACCGGTCGCATCCGGGTCGAGCGTCCCCGCGTGGCCGATCCGCTGCATGTTGAACGCCCGCCGAAGACGGCTCACCACATCGTGCGACGTGATCCCCCGCGGCTTGTCGATCAACAAAACCCCGCTCGGTGACTGCACTTCCGTCATTCTTCTTCTCCGCCTTGGCCCACATGAACTTCTTTTAAGAGTTCGTCGATTCGGTCGCCGTACTCCAGCGATTCGTCGTATTCAAATCTCAACTCGGGCGTGTATCGAAGCTTCATCTCGTGCCCCACTTCGCGCCGCACCGATCCGATCAACCTGCGAAGTTTCTTCCCGACCTCTTCCCGCTTCTCCGGATTCATGACGCGGTAATAGACCATCGCGTGCTGAAGATCGTCGGACACCTTGGCGCCGGTGATCGTCACATCCTCCACGCCGACATGCTTAATCCGGCGCATCAGGATCTCGGAGACCACTTGCCGAAGAAGATCGGAAACTCGTTCCGACCGTTTGAAGGGATGTCTCTGTTTCATATGAACCCCTCTACTCGAGAGAGGCCGCGATTTCCTCAACCGTAAAAGCTTCGATGACGTCGCCGACCTTCACGTCGTTGAAATTCTCGATCACGATTCCGCACTCAAGACCGTTGGCGACCTCACGAACGTCGTCCTTGAACCGCCGCAGCGAATCCAGCTTCCCGGTGTAGACCGGAACGCTGTCGCGAACCAGACGGACATGCGCCGATCGCAAAATTTTGCCGTCGGTGACCTGACAGCCCGCCACCGTGCCCGCCTTGGGAATGGAAAAGATCTGCCGGACCTCGGCGCGGCCCATCGTTTTTTCCACCCTTTGCGGCGCCAAGAGTCCGGTCATCGCCTTCGTGACCTGTTCCGTCAGTTCATAAATAATTTCGTAGAGGCGGATTTCGACCTTCTCGTGCTCGGCCAGTTTTTCGGCCGATGCATCGGGCCGAACGTGGAATCCGAGGATGAGCGCTCCCGAAGCCCGCGCCAGCATGACGTCGTTTTCCGAGATCCCTCCCACGGCACCGTGAATCACCCGAACCGCCACTTTCGGTGTGGCGAGTTTGATCAAGGTGTCGGTGAGCACTTCGACGGACCCGGTGGTGTCCGCTTTGATGATGAGCTTCAGTTCCTTGACATCGCCCTGTTCGATCTTTTGGTAGAGATCGTCCAGCGAAACCTTGCTCGACTTCGATAGATCCTGATCCCTTCGGGCCATTTGACGCATTTCGGAAATCTGTTTGGACGTTTTTTCGTCCGCCACGGCGGAGACATGATCCCCGGCGATCGGCACGCCGGCCACGCCGAGAATTTCCACGGCCGTGGACGGTCCCGCTTCCCGGAGCCGATTTCCTTTGTCGTCGAGCATCGCCCGAACACGGCCCGATTCAGCGCCGGCCACAAGATAATCCCCCTCGTGGAGCGTCCCCTCCTGCACAAGAACCGTGATGATGGGACCCCGGCGTTTGTCCAGCCGGGCTTCGATCACCGCCCCTCTCATCCGTTTATTCGGGTTCGCTTTGAGTTCGAGGACTTCGGTCTGTAGATGGAGCATCTCGAGCAGTTGCGGTATCCCTGTTCCGGTCTTGGCCGAGACGGGGATGTAGAGTGTGTCACCGCCCCACTCTTCCGGAACCATATTGAACTCGGTCAACGCTTTTTTGATCTTTTCAGGGTCGACGCCCGGCTTATCCATCTTGTTGATCGCCACGATGATCGGCACCTTGGCCGATCGTGCGTGATTGATCGCCTCCTTCGTCTGAGGCATCACACCGTCATCCGCGGCGACAACAAGCACCACGATGTCGGTGATCTTTGCGCCTCGCGCGCGCATCGCGGTGAACGCCTCGTGTCCCGGGGTATCGATAAACGTCACCATTTTCCCGGAGTCGGTTTTCACCGTGTAAGCGCCGATATGTTGCGTGATGCCCCCGACCTCTCCGCTGGCGACCGTTGTTTTCCGGATGGAATCCAGAAGGGACGTCTTGCCATGGTCGACATGCCCCATGACGGTCACGACGGGCGCCCTCGGCTTCAGATCTTCGGGACTGTCCGTCTCTCCCGCCTTGCCCGGCTCCACGAGAAGATCTTCGGGAGCGACTTTGACGTTTTCGAGTTCGAAACCGAATTCGGAGGCGACCAGTGTGGCGGTATCCATGTCCAGATTCTGATTGATCGTCACCATCGTCCCCATGCCGATCAGTTTTTGAATCACCTCACCGGCCTTCACGCTCATTTTCTTGGCGAGGTCGGCCACCGTGATGTTCTCGGTGATTCGAATCACTCGTTTAATCGCGCGCGGGGTGGTGATCTCGGTCTTCTTGCCTTTCTTGCCGGGAGCGAGGCGCTTTTTGCCGTGCATCTTCCCGTGCATTTTCGGCTTGTGAAAATCGCGGATTTCGATGATCTCTTTTCGGCCGAGACCGGACGTTCCGGGCGCGGCGAGAATCCCGTCGGGAAGCCCGGTGGCTTCGGACAGACGATCGGCACGAGCCGGTTTGGCTTCCGACGGCGGCGGAGGCGGCGGAGCCGCCACAACTTTGAGCCGTTTATATTTGGCTTGATAGCTGGGGTCCGTCGATTCTTTCAATTCCTCCTCCGCGGCCTGCATTACGGGAGACGAAGTCGACCCGGGATGCGTAGCCGCTGGAGTTTCGACGTCGATCTTTTTCCGCGCCGTGGGAGAAGCACTCACGATGGATGGCGCCTTGGATTCCCCCGGAGTCTCCGCGGGAGCGTGCGATTCCGGGGTCGGCGGCGGCGGCGGTTCCGTGGAAATCGGAGGCGGCGGCGGCTGAGGAGCCGCACGACGCCGGATGACGGTTTTCGTCACCCGACTCTCGGTGACCACCTTATCGGACACGGCTCCTCCAGGTGTGCTTTCGATCTTTCTCTCGTCCACGGTTACCACGTGTACCTCAAAGTCGTTACGCCGACGGCGAGGCTCCACTACCTCCCGACAAATGTTGTTGGGCCGATTCGATCAATTCCGCGGCTTTTTTTTCTCCCAATCCCGATTTCTCCGCAACGGCCGCTGCGTCCGCCTTGGCTAAATCCGCAACGCTCCCAAACCCGCCTTTTTTGAGAGCCTCCATCGTCTTCGGTCCAACGCCCTTGAGCTTAAGAATCTCCTTTTCCCCGTCGCTCATGGGGAGCGCCGGTTCAGGCGCAGCAACTTCGGCGTTTGCGGCCGCTGCCGCCGCGGCCGAGGCTGCTAAAGCCGCGTCCGCAGCCGCTTGCTTTTGGTTTGCAAGCCAAGTCGCCGCCGCCACTTTCAGATCTTCAATTTTCTGCGGCTCGAGACCCGTGATTTGAGCAATCTGGTTGGTGTCGTGGCCGATGAGCGACTCCGGTGTCGTCACTCCTTGGTTGTAAAGCAGCTCCGCCAGATTGTCCCCCAACCCTTCGATCTGGGTTAGTTTTCGGCGACCTTCTTCGGCCATCTCTTTGACTTTGGTCTCCGAGTGAATGTCGATTCGCCATCCGGTGAGACGCGCCGCCAAACGGACGTTTTGGCCTTTCTTGCCGATCGCGAGTGAAAGCTGGTCGTCCGCGACGATCAATTCCATCGTCCGGTTCTTGTCGTCGAGAATGACGCGCGAAACTTCAGCCGGGGCGATCGCGTTGCACACGTACCGCGCCGGATCGGGATGAAACGCCACAATATCGATCTTCTCGCCGCGAAGTTCCTGCACCACCGCCTGCACGCGCGAACCTTTCATTCCGACGCAAGCTCCGACCGGGTCCACGTCCGAATCCCTGGACGAAACGGCGATCTTCGACCGCCCCCCCGGCTCCCGGGCCGCGGCCTCAATCCGGACGATCCCCTCGTAAATTTCGGGAACTTCCATCTCGAAAAGCTTCATCAACAGGCCGGGGTGGGCCCGGGACACGACGATTTCCGCGCCTCGGGAGGTTTTGACGACGTCCACGACGTACGTCTGAATCCGGTCTCCCTGGCGGTAATGCTCGCGCGGCACCTGCTCGGAGGCTGGAAGAACGGCTTCCGTGCGCCCCAGGTCGATCATGATGCTCCCTTTTTCAAACCGCCGGACGATCCCGGCGATCAGAGTCCCCTTTCGATCCTTGTACTCGCCGTGAATGATTTCGGTTTCGGCGTCGCGAATTTTCTGAATGATGACCTGTTTCGCCGCTTGGGCCGCAATTCGGCCCAACTCCTTGCTGTCCATTTTCACGCCGATCACATCCCCCATTTGGCACTCCGCATCGTGGCGGCGGGCATCTTCAAAGGAGACTTCTTTCAATGGATCGCCAACCTTTTCCACCACCGTCCGAAATTCAAAAAGTTCGATCTCCTCGTCCTTCTCGTTGAAATGGGCTTCGATTTCTTTTTCCAAGCCGAATTTCTTTTTGGCGGCGGACAGAAAGGCGCTCTGCACCGCTTCAATGATCACTTCCTTCTTGATCCCCTTGTCGCGGCACAATTGCTCGATCTCGCGGTTGAGCCCCTTGAACATTCCCTGACTTTGACTCTGCGTCATGACGATCTGCTCCGTTTCCCCATTTTTTCCGAGGTTTCCAGAAACAAAAAAGTGGGCAAGGCCGCCCACTTAGGCCGCGCAGTATAGGGAAGCGTTCCCCCGGGCGCAAGGGAAAAATGGTTGACAAACTCGGCGTTCGTTCCCATAGTTTCCCCCAATTGTTTTGAGAGGTTAGATCGCGCCATCGGCCGGAGAACCGCTCGGCAGAGGCCGAAAGGCTCCCGCGGCCAAAAACAGAGAACGAATGAGGAGGAAGGTTTTTATGAAACGCTTTTGGATAATGACGGTTGCACTGACGATGTTTGGAATGTTGGCCGGCGGATGCGCCGGCAAGAAAACCGAAACCGGCGCCGCGGGCGCAGGGGGACCCGGCGGGGGAGATACTTCGGGCATCTCTGAATCGGGCGCGGGCTCAACCGGAGGAGCCGGCTCGGCCAGCGGCGTCCCGGTCGTCTATTTCGACTTTGATCAATACACGCTCAACAACACCGCTCAGAGCGAGCTCAAAGACGCTGCGGGAATCTTCAAGAGCGATCCGAAGATGGCGATCACGATTGAAGGCCATTGCGATGAACGCGGCAGCGTGGAGTACAACCTGGCGCTCGGCGAACGACGCGCCCAATCGGTGAAGAGCTATCTTCAAAAACTCGGGATCGAAACCAAGCGGCTCAACACGATCAGCTACGGCGAAGAGCGGCCCGCAACTTCGGGAAGCGGCGAGTCTTCCTGGGCGAAAAACCGCCGAGCTGAACTGATCAAAAATCGATAGTCCTTGCGTCGAATGGCGCTTGACTCGCGATTCCTTCGCCTGCTTGCTTCGGGCGGAGCATGTTTTGTTTTGTCCGCCTGCCCGCCGCCAGGCTCCATGCAACCGGCGGATGTCCAGGCGACGGAACAGCAGCGAAAGATGGATTACCTGAACAACCGTTTGAACCAGGTGGAACAGACCACAAGCAAGCTGGGCCGGAGCCTCGACGAGGCCGACCAAAATATTCGTCAAATCAAGGCGGATCAGTCGGTCATCAATGAAGAACTGCGCGCGGAGCTCCGTGCGCTGAAAGGCTCCATCGAAGTATTGCGACACGATCTGGAGGGCTTCGCGACAGGCAATCAGAAGATCAAGGAAGATCTGGATTCCCGTTTGATCGAAATGGATCAAAAAGTCAGCAACCTTTATGCGGCGCCTCCCCCTTCCCCGTCGGCGAAGGCCCCCGTTCCGATGGCCGGCGGCAAGGGGGCGCCGCGAACGGCACCCGGAACGGATGACATCACGAGGTACAACCAGATTCTGCGAATCGCGCTGGATCGAAAAGATTACGGAACCGCCATCGCGCAGTTCCGGGATTTCATCCGCGATTATCCAAACAGCGCGCTGACCGACAACGCGCAATACTGGGTCGGCGAGGGGTATTTCGCGCAGGGGGATTTCGCTCGCGCGATCACCGAATTTCAGGTCGTCATCGATAAATATCCCCAGAGCGAAAAGGCCTGCGACGCCGTGTTGAAACAGGGATATGCGTTCCTGGAACTCAAAGATGCCAAAAAGGCCAAACTCTTTCTGACCGAAGTGACCAAGCGCTGCCCGAACACGCAAAACGCGACCAAAGCCTCCGAGCGCCTGAAGGAGCTTGCGGCGGCTGGCGCGAAGAAGTAGACCCCGGACGCTATCCGTGAACATTTTGGGAATTGAAACCTCGTGCGACGAGACCGCCGCGGCCGTCGTCCGCGACGGCCGGCAGATCCTGTCCTCGGTTGTCGCTTCTCAGGACGATCTGCATGGCCGTTTCGGCGGCATCGTTCCGGAGCTGGCGTCCCGCCGCCATGTCGCGACGATCCTGGAGGTCATCGAGCTCGCCCTCCAGCGAGCGGAGCTGACGCTCGACCAAATCGACGGAATTGCCGTGACCAAAGGCCCCGGCTTGATCGGTTCGCTTCTCGTCGGGCTTTCTGTGGCCAAGGCCATCGGATTTTCGCGAAAGATTCCGTTCATCGGCGTTCATCATATTGAAGGGCATTTGGAGGCGGCTCTCTTGTCTGCGAACGGCCCACCGCCCTACCCCTTCGTCGGCCTGGTGGCCACCGGGGGACATACGAGCCTCTATTTCGCGCCGCAGCGAGGCATGTACCACCTGCTTGGGCAGACGCGTGACGATGCCGCCGGCGAAGCCTTCGACAAAGTCGCCAAGCTCTGCGGCCTCGGATACCCAGGCGGACCGGCGATCGAGAACGTTGCGGTGAACGGGATCTCCGAAGCGATTTCGTTTCCCCGTGCCATGCTTCCTCGTACGTATGATTTCAGTTTCAGCGGATTGAAAACCGCCGTCGCACTTTGGGTGCGCGAACATGGTGTCCCGTCGGGCCAAACCTTATCGGACCTGGCGGCCAGCTTTCAGGAAGCGGTTTTCGATGTGCTCATCGCAAAACTGTTCGAAGCGGCGGAAACGAAAGAAACGCCGGACGTTGTTGTGTGCGGCGGCGTCGCGCGGAACGAGCGTTTTCGAACGCGGCTGAAGGAGGAGATTCAAAAACGCGACCAAAAGCTCTGGATCGCGCCGCTCGCTCTTTGCACGGATAACGCCGTTATGATCGCGGCGGCCGGAACCTCCCGCCTTTCGCGCGGGGAGAGCGACGCACTCTCCCTGAACGCCCAGGCCACGATGCCGATCGCTCTCGGATGATTTCACCGCAACGTTACTTTCGGGAGAGCGGCTTCCGAGCCAAAAAATCGCTCGGCCAAAACTTCCTCATTCACGCCGAGACCGTAAAGAAAATCGCCGATTGGGCCGACCTCCGCGAAGGTGAAACACTTCTCGAAATCGGTCCCGGCCTCGGCGCGCTTACGGAGGTTCTTCTCGCGCGAGGCTTTCTCGTCGTCGCAATTGAGAGGGACCGACAGCTCTATGCCTTTCTACAGACTCACTTCAAGGAACGGCCTTGCCTGCGGCTCCTGCATGACCATGCACTCAAGATTAATTACGCCGATCTTTTTTCCCACGAGAGTCCCGCCCATATTGTCGCCAATCTTCCGTATTCGATCTCCACGCCGATTCTTGAGCGATGGATCGAATCGCGGGAGCTCTTCCCTCGGATTCATCTCTTGCTTCAGGAGGAGATCGTCGAACGGATAATCGCCCCCGTGAACAGTTCCGATTACGGACGACTTAGCATTTTCGTTCAGACCTATTACGAATCGCACCGGGGACCGAAAATTCCGAGAGGGAGTTTTTTCCCGGAGCCGGACGTGGAGTCCCGTCTCGTCTCTCTGGTCCGGCGAGATCCGCCGCTCGTCCAGGATGAAATCGCCGGCGCGTTCGACGACCTGGTTCGCCGGATCTTTCGACATCGGCGTAAGACGCTTCGAAATTCTTTGCGAAGCCGTTCTCTTTCCCCGGCACAAATTGAAGAAATTCTCCGGTCGTTGAACCTGAACGCTCAGAGCCGGCCTGAAACCGTTTCAATCCAGGATCTGGTGCGATTGATGCGCGCACTTAAGGGCGAAAGTTGATAGACGAATGTCCGGCGGAATGATACGACGCACCCGGTGACGCCCCGTTATATCGTCGTCGAAGGTCCGATCGCTGTGGGGAAATCCGCCGTTGTGGAAGCGTTGCGCAAGCGCCTTCTCGCGAAGACTTATCTGGACGCCCCCAACCCCTTTTTGCAGTCCTTTTACGACGACATGGAAAAATCCGCGTTGCAGGTCCAGCTCTATTTTTTGCTGACGCGATTTCAGCAGCAGCGGGAGTTGGCTCAGGGCGATCTTTTTTCGTCCACGATCCTTTGCGATTATCTCTTTCAAAAGGACCGACTCTTCGCGTCGCTCACGCTCGGCACGCAGGAATATGCGCTCTACGAGAAAGTTTATTCCCTGCTGCAGGGAACCATCGCCACCCCCGACGCCGTAGTCTATTTGCAGGCGGATCTCGATACGCTGTTTGAGCGTCTGGCGGCCAAAGATGAAGGATTGGCTCTTCTCTTGCCCGAATCTTATTTGGCCGACGTGGTCGCGGCGTATCAGACATTTTTCTTTCATTATACGGACGCCCCCGTCATCGTATGCAACACCGCCCGGATGAATCTGGCCGAGGATGACGACGGCCTGGATCTTCTCCTCAAGAAATTGGGAGAAGTGAAATCGGGCGTTCATTATTTGAACCCCTAGAGGAGGATCTATGCCGACGCTGATGGATACAATGACCGCACGAGAGATTCTGGATTCCCGTGGAAACCCGACGGTGGAAGTGGAAGTCCGTCTCACCTCCGGTAATACCGGCCGAGCCAGCGTCCCCTCGGGAGCTTCGACCGGGTCTAAAGAGGCCGTAGAACTGCGCGACGGCGACACCAAACGTTTCAACGGCAAGGGAGTCCGGCAGGCGATTCACAACATCGTGGAGACGATCCTCCCGGCGCTTCGAGGCGCGGATCCCTTCAATCAAGAGCGCATCGACGCCCGACTAATCGAGCTGGATGGAACGGCGACAAAAAAGAAATTGGGCGCCAATGCCACGCTCGGCGTATCGATGGCCGTGGCCCGGGCGGCGGCGGATGCCCGGCATCTTCCTCTCTACGCCTATCTCGGCGGAAAGAGCGTCCATATGCTTCCGGTCCCCCAGATGAACGTGATCAACGGCGGCGTGCACGCGGATAACGCCCTCGATGTTCAAGAATTCATGGTCGTTCCTCACGGATTCGCATCGTTTGCCGAAGCTTTGCGAGCGGGGACGGAAACCTACCACGCCCTCAAATCGCTGTTGAAGGAGAAGAAATTGAGCACGGCGGTGGGGGATGAAGGCGGATTCGCACCCAACCTGACCGCCACCGGCGACGCGATCCGTCTCCTCGTGGAAGCGATTGAAAAAGCGGGATATCGGCCGGGCGATCAAATCTCGATCGCGCTGGACGTCGCCGCGACGGAGCTTTTCAAGGACGGCGCGTACGTTTTCCGTAAGACCGACAGCTCATCCAAGACAAGCGCCGAAATGATCGGCATCTACAAGAACCTCGCCAAACTTTATCCGTTGATCTCGATTGAAGATGGTCTCGGGGAGGACGATTGGGTCGGCTGGTCGGAACTGACCCGCGCCCTCGGCCAAAGCCTTCAGATCGTCGGGGACGACATTTTCGTGACGAACCCGAGCCTCCTCCAGCGCGGGATCGAGGATAAAACGGCCAACGCGATTTTGATCAAACTCAATCAGATCGGCACCGTGACGGAAACACTTCAGACTATCGAGCTCGCCCAGGAATCAGGTTTTGCAACGGTGATCTCCCATCGATCGGGAGAAACGGAAGATTCCTTCATCGCCGATTTGGCGGTCGCCACAAGCGCCGGTCAGATTAAAACCGGTGCCCCCTGCCGAACCGATCGAGTCGCGAAATACAACCAGCTTCTTCGGATCGAAGAAGCTCTTCGAGACCGGGCGGAATTCGCCGGTTCCAAGGCCCTAAAGATCCGATAATCATTGGGAAATTTACGAATTGACTCCTTCGCCTTCGTTTGACATATTGCGTCAATCCCGTGACTTACTTTTGGCGGATATCGGCGGTCCTTCTTGTCGCGGCAACTCTGTCGACGTGCGGATCGACGGCAAAGAATTCCGACTCGGTAAACGGCGCCCAAAATTCTGACAGGACAGCGCCTCCGCCGGCTTCGGGAGGGCTGAATGGAACTCTGCGTTTGATCCGCCACGAAGTCGATCCCGACAAGATCGTTCGGATTCATCAGGAGGCGGTTTGGGTGGAAGGAGAAGCGATTCTTCTTCGCCGGCCACAGGTCACCCACGACACGGCCCGGGAAACGGTCTCCAGCCTCGGCCTGGATATGGAAAAACAGGACTCGCCCTCCCCTTACTACGTCGTGCGGTCGAGAGGACTCAAAGAAGAGTGGAAAAACCTCCGCAGGAAACGGGCCCTAGCCGGCAAGATGACACCGGAGATCAAGACAGCGTTCAACCGCGTCCGAAGTCAATCGGTGAATTTTGTCCGCCGCCTGCGCAGAGGTGAGCTCAAGAAACATTTCGTGACGGCCGCGCCCAACTATATTCGGCGGGCCTTTCAGGCGGGCGACGAGCTTTCATACAATCGTTATCAATGGGCGCTCACCTCGCTCAAGATGCCTCAGGTTTGGGAAAAATTCGGGCGGGGCAATAGGGATGAAGGGAAAGCGAAAAAAGAAATCATCGTAGCGATCGTCGATTCGGGCGTCCGGCGAACGCACCCCAACCTCGAGCGGAATTTTACGGAAGACGGCTACGATTTCGTCAGCGATCCAACCAGAGATCGAGATGAAATTCCCGGAATGGACAACAATCCGGATGAACCGACCGACGGGCAGAACGAAAACCCATTTCACGGAACCCACGTCGCGGGAATTGTGGCGGCCGTCCCCGATCCACGGGCAAAAATCGGCGACCTGGTGGTTCAGATCGACGGCGTCGCCGGAGGCGTGAAGATCCTACCGATTCGCGCTTTGGCTTTTGACGGCGGCACCGACGCCGATATCGCAAACGCCATCCTCTACGCGGCGGGGCTCCCGAATTCGAGCAACCGGATTCCCAAACGCAAGGCGGACGTGATCAACTTGAGTCTGGGGGGAGCCGGCGAAAGTCCGATTCTGGCCGACGCCATTGAGCGGGCGACCGCCGCCGGGAGCGTGATTGTGGCGG
>DATDPG010000018.1 GCA_035292885.1 Bdellovibrionota bacterium
GGTGATGGTGGCCGCTGTTTGCGTGACGCCCCCGGCGCCGACGTTCGAGATGACCGGCGGTGACGTGTCGGTATTATTGGAAACTGTCACAACTACCGGACTGGCGGTGGTTGTATTCCCCGCTGCGTCCCGAGCAACGGCAGAAAGGGAGTGCGAGCCATCGGCTTCAGAAAGAGTATTCCAAGAAATAGAGTACGGAGGAGTCGTGTCTTCCGCACCAATATAAACCCCGTTCCGTGTGAATTGGACTCCCACAACGCCGACGTTGTCGGAAGCTGTAGCCGACACATTGATGGCCCCTGTAACCGTCGCGCCATTCGCCGGAGATGTCATCGAAACCGTCGGTGGAGTTGTATCATTGATAACCACCGCATCGATCTGAACCGTCACGCCGTTGGCGTCGTGAGAGAGCTGCGTCACCGTAATCCCGCTTATCAAATCTTGAAATGTTCCGGTGTCGCTAAGCGCCTGGATAAAAAAAGTCCTCGAATCGGGAGGATGGCTGTGATGAACGTTGGCCCTATCGGCGTATGAAAGACTAAGTGCCGCGTCATAACCGATCCTTCTCCGATAGGAGACATAATAATATTCATTCGTGCCCGCTTTCGGAATCTTGACAAGCTGCGAATAGGGCGCTGAGGCTGCATCGATCTCCAGAGGTGACAGCGTCACGATCCGCGTCCCTCCGCCGGTGATCTCCGTAATTTGCGAGGGAGGAAGCCATCCCATCTGCTCTTTGTGAGGTCCGTTGAACTGCCGCCAGCCGATGCCTCCATATCCCATGATATCGGACGTATCCCCGTACTCGCTATCGACAATACCGTCGTTGTTTACATCCGTAGAAGCATGCGCCATCCCTAAATTGTGGCC
This sequence comes from Bdellovibrionota bacterium, assembly GCA_035292885.1. Classification (NCBI taxonomy): domain Bacteria; kingdom Pseudomonadati; phylum Bdellovibrionota; species Bdellovibrionota bacterium. The sequence goes on from DATDPG010000018.1 coordinate 871, forward strand.
GAGTTCGTGGGCAAAAATGTCCGAGTAACAGATTCTTGTCCAAGCGCGGCACGTACCGGCACATCCGACGTTGGCTAATCCAGCCCAGGAACAAGTCACATTCTGGGGAAGTGCATAAACTTTATGTTGGTACAAGCTCAGATCGACTCCCATACTCACGGCGGCCGCATCAGCTTGCGTCGCCCATGGGGTGGGAGCGCAGGCGTCCGCTACGGAGGCGGGGATCGATACACGATACACATCCGGTTGTCCGTTGGCGTTGGTGTCCCCGGGAAAGGAAACGACGCCGAACGAGGACTCTCGATACATGCCGTCGACGGATTGCACGCCGGTGAACATGGCGTCCGCGGCTTGGCTCTCCGAGGTGCAGTCGGACGGTGAGTCAATAAAATCCGCTATCAGAACGACAGCTCGGCGCACGTTGCTTGAAGTCGCCTCCGGAGCTACCTGGACGTCAAGAACCTCGATTCCCGACGCATCTTTCGAGAGGGGAACGGAAGAGAAGGAAACGGCCTCCAGATAAATAGCGCTGCCTTCCACCCACCCTTGAACCGAGATCGTCGAACCCGTGGACAGATTGGCGGGAGGCTCTCCGGCAAAATAAAGTTCAAAGGTCTGGTGCGAAACCGAGTCTTCGAGAAGGTAAATCTTCTCTTCAATGGGATTGTCAAAATTATCGACTTGAATGATTTCAAGTCGACCCGTTATGCGGGAAAGGCTTTCACTTTGCGCGAATGCATTGGGTACCCCCCACCATACGAACGGGAGCGAGAGAGCCAGAAGAAAGACTTTCATAAAGGCGAAAACGGTAGAGGTGGCTCTCTTCCTAATATACATACGAAAGGGGTCGTCACCTGCTTTGCCCGGTTCGGTGCCTTCGCACCCCGCCAGAAATGCTATTGCAAGTATTACTCCTCGTGCCGCTGAAGACCCCACGGGCTTTGTCATCGAATGGGCAGCAACCCCTGGGTTTGGATTCAGCACGTCCCATGCCAAGAAAATTGTCTTTTATTTCGGGTGGTTTGGATTCATCCGCCTTCTAGGGTTCTTACTTTTTTGCGCGGTGATACTGCAATAACCATCTATCTGAGGAACTCAGTACGGTCTGGACGGCGTGATACATTTCGGCCGTGCACAAAGTTGCCGTCGAACAGATCGAGCGGGCGCCGGAGACAGCCGGCGTCTACCTTCTCAAAGGGGACGCCGAGACGGTTCTTTACGTCGGGAAGGCGAAAAACCTTCGGAATCTCCTCAAGTCGTATGTCGTTCCCGGTCGGGATGAGCGACCATCCGTCCAAGTTTTGGTTCCGCAAGTTATGTCGGTGGAGTGGCTCCTTACCGACAGCGAGAAAGAAGCACTTCTCCTCAAAAACAGCCTGATCAAGACGCACCGGCCGCGGTACAAGATTATGTTCCGCGATGACAAGTCGTACGCGAGCCTTCGCCTCGCCCCCCATCGTTTTCCCCGGCTGTTTGTAACCCGGAGGATCATCAAAAACGGGAGCCATTATTTCGGCCCGTATTCCTCGGTGTCCGATCTCCGGGAAACGCTGAAGCTCATTCAAAAACTGTTTGAGATCCGGGACTGCTCCGATTCCTTTTTTGAAAACCGGTCGCGTCCCTGTCTTCAGCATCAAATCCAGTGTTACTCTCCCTATAGGAAATCTTAAAAATCTATAGGTTGAATCATGATGGGAAATGAAGGGGGGTACAACGGGTCAAGGAATGGGGGGAAGTATTAAGGATCAACATTTTGAACGGTTACGGGTTACCCCCGGTCCTGGGAAAAGAAAAAAACATCTGAAATTCGGTCCGGACGCCCCGACGAGCGAGATGGAGCGTTAACGCACCGCGCGCTTAAACCGCAGTCTCTTCAAACTGAAAAATACGTCGCTTCGGGATGATGAAAAACCAAAGCCGAGACGCTCGCTTCGGGGTCCATCATAAATCCTTCGGTCAGTTCCACGCCGATTTCCTCCGCTTGTAGCAGGTCGAAGAGAACCTTTTGGCCGGCCAAGTCGGGACAGGCCGGATAGCCGAACGAATACCTCCGGCCTGGATAATGCGCCTGAAAGATTTCGAGTTTCGTGAGTGCTGTGGGGTCCGACAGGCCCCACATCGACCGAATCTTCGCGTGAAGCCATTCCGCGTATCCTTCGGCGGATTCGAGCGCCAGCGCCGAAAGCGCATGCGATTTGAGATAATGCCCTTCCTTCTTCAACCGTTCGGCATAGTCCCTCACGCCATGCCCCGAGGTCACGACAAAAAAGGAAACGTTATCTTTTGAGCTGAGGTCGGAGTGAACGTAATCCGGAAGGGAAAGGTACGGAGTTGCTCCTTGGCGTGGAAACTCCAGAGAGGCGAGCTGCTTTCGGCCGTCCGGATCGTAAAGTTGAAGTTCGTTTCCCCGGCCTGCGGCGCGGAAAAACCGGTAGACCGCTTTCGGTTTGAGGAGATCGAGCCTCTTGCACTCCTGTTTGATCTCGTCGACGACCTCAAGAATTTCCAGGGCCTTGATCCCCTGCTCTGAGCGGCGCAGCTCCTGCAGCTGATTCTGCTCGATCGGCCGGATGACGGAGTTTTGAAGACCCAAGTGGCGTCCGAAAAGCATCCTGGGATTGATGTAGCTCCAGATATGCTCCAAAGGTGTATTCGACAGGACATGGCGGTCAAAGTCGGGAGGGGAGGGTGGGGATGAAACCGGTTGAATGTTGGACCGGACGCCGGCTTCCGGTATCGGTTTTACGGACCGCGCGCGTTCCTCCACTGCCTCTTGTTCCTTTTCCAGTTTGGACTTGAACGATTCAAAGTTTTTCGGATCCACGATGATTTTGGCGAGCTCGAGGCCGTTCATCGCATCGGACGCATACGCCACCGTTCCCGTATAGGCTTTTGCGATTCGTCGATCGGTGAAGGAACGCGTGAGCGCGGCGCCGCCGACCAGCATCGGGACCTGAACTCCGGCCCGGGAGAGATCCTCCGCCGTCACTTCCATTTGTTGCGCCGATTTCACGAGCAACCCGGAAAGCCCGATGATGTGCGGGTGGTGTTCCTTTACGGCGGCGATCAGTTGTTCCGGGGGCACCTTGATCCCGAGATTGACCACTTCAAAGCCGTTGTTCGAAAGAATGATTTCGACGAGATTTTTTCCGATGTCGTGCACATCCCCTTTCACCGTGGCGAGCAGAACCTTGCCGCGCACGGCGGTCTCGTTCTTTTCCATGAAGGTTTCGAGGTGCGCGACGGCCGCCTTCATCGCTTCCGCGCTCTGGAGGACTTCGGCCACAATCAATTCGTTCTTGTTAAAAAGGCGCCCGACCTCGTCCATTCCCTTCATGAGCGGGCCGTTGATGATGTCGAGCGGCGTCCGCGTCTTACGGGCCTTTTCCAGGTCTTCGATCAGGCCGTCCTTCGATCCTTCGATGATGTAATGGGCCAGCCTCTCGTCGAGCGACAGCTTCGTCCGGTCCTTTTTGACGATGACTTTCTTCCCGCGAAAATGTTCCGCGAACGGAGCAATGGGATCCGTGCCTCGATTCCAAAGAAGGTTCTCGGCCAGGGTTTTCTCTTCTGGGGAAATGGATGGGTAGCGTTGAAGCAGTTCCGTGTTGACGATCGCAAGATCGAGACCCGCCTGGACGCAATGATAGAGAAAAACGGAATTGAGGACTTCGCGTCCCGAAGTGGGGAGGCCGAACGAAACGTTTGAAATTCCGAGGAGCGTCTTACAGTCCGGAAATTCTTTTTTAATCCGCCGAACTCCCTCAATGGTTTCGACGGCGGAGCCGACGTACTGGGAATCTCCGGTCCCGCAAGGGAAAACAAGGGCGTCGAAGAAGATATCCTCCGGCTCGATGCCGTATTTCTCGGTGAGAAGGTTGTGGCTCCGCAGCGCGACTTCGAGCTTGCGCCGCCGGGTAATCGCCATCCCCTGTTTCGGATCGTCATCGATACATCCGACGACCAGCGCCGCGCCGAATTGACGGGCCAACGGGACGATTTTCTCGAAACGTTCCTCGCCGTCTTCCAGGTTGATCGAATTGATAATCGCTTTTCCTTGGCAATAGGTCAGCGCCATGGCGATGACACGGGCGTCGGTGGAGTCGATCATGATCGGCGCTCGGACCATTTTCGTGGCTTTCTCCAGAAACCGGCGCATGTCTTCCCATTCGTTTCGATCGGGATTTGCCAGGCAGACGTCGATCACCTGGGCACCTCCGCGGATCTGTCTTCGAGCGATCTCCGCCCCGGCCTCGAATTGGTCCTTGACGATCAGATCTTTGAAGCGGCGGCTTCCGATCACATTCGTGCGCTCTCCCACGAGAAGCGGCCGGCGGCCGTCTTCGATCTCGACGAAATCGATACCGGATACAAACGAAAACTTTCGGTGAGAGGGAGCGCGATGTTTGTGTTTACGAGCGACGTCGACCAGGCGTTCGATATGCGCCGGCGTTGTCCCGCAACAGCCGCCGATGAGATTCACCCACCCCGCTGAAGCAAAACGGTCCAAGACGCGTGCGATCATTTCCGGCGTTTCGAGGTAGCGACCGTCTTCGTCCGGGAGTCCGGCGTTTGGGACGCATGCAACATGGGTTCGGCAGAGTGTCGAGAGAGTTCGAAGATGGTCCGTCATGAACTCCGGGCCGGTGGCGCAATTGAGGCCCATATACAAAAGATTCAGGTGGGCGAGTGACGCCCAGAAGGCATCGATCGTCTGCCCGGCCAACATCGTCCCGCTCGCTTCGATCGTTCCCGAAACTGCGAATGGAATCGGATCGGCCCCTTCGTCGAACAGTTTCTGGATCCCCATGATTCCGGCTTTGGCATTACGTGTGTCCTGGCACGTCTCGAGAAGAAAATAATCCACGCCTCCTTGATGGAGTCCTTTGGCCTGCTGGTAGTAGTGGTCCGCCATCTCCTCAAACGTGGCTCCGCCGGTCACGGTGATCGATTTGGTCGTAGGTCCCATCGATCCCGCGACGAATCTCGGCTTTTCGGGCGTCCAAAAGCGGTCCGCCGCTTGCCGCGCGATTCGGGCGGCCGCACGGTTAATCTCAATGGTTTTTTTCTCGAGGGCGTATTCCCGTAACACCAGTGGAGTCCCGCCGAACGTGTTCGTTTCCAAGATGTCGGTGCCGGCTTCCAAAAATTGGCGGTGGATCTCTTCGATCACGTCCGGACGGGTGAGATTTAGGTTCTCGTTGCACCCTTCCAGCGAAGCTCCGCCGAAATCCTCCGCAGTCAGGTGACGCCCTTGAATGGATGTCCCCATCGCCCCGTCGAGGAGCAAAATGCGCTCCTCGAGAGCTTGGAAGAGGGCGTTCTCGCGCTCCCGCCGGGTCATGTCGGTGGCTTTGGCCATCGCCGGCAAGAATGCCAGAGAAAGGACTTTGTTGCATCCGGCGAAGCTTGCCGGTCAAGGTCCCGATGACGGAGCGGGACTTTGCACCGGCCGTGTCCGGCGCCGCTGGGCGAAGAGAGCCACGGTCAGAAGAGTCACGGCGCCCAGGAGGAGCCCCGACTGTTGGCGGAACAGTCCCTGTCCCGAAATAAACCAGGGGACGAAGGCGAGAACACTCCCCAGCACGGAATACCAAAGATAAAAGGCGATATGGAAGCGCGCGAGGCGGAAGATCACGATATAAAGAAGAATCAGATGTGAAAAGATGACCGACCTCTCGATCCAGGAGGTTTCCTCTCCGACGGTCGTGGCGAAGAGATAAAGCAAGAGGAGCGCGATCGTAATCGGCCGCTTGAGATACTTTTCGCAGGCCGCGATGCCGACGGCGAACGTCATCCAGATGAGCAGGCTATTCCAGATCGCCGAGATCGCGTAACCGGCCGGGAAAAAGAGGGAAAAGGGGAAAAACGCCGTGGCAAAGGCGTCGGTGGAAAGATCGACGCCGAAATACCGAAGCAGCCTTTCCTCGAAAATCTGGATGGCTATCAAAGCCACTGCCCAAAGAAACGTGGATCGGCTGCCTCTCCATTTCCACGGGGGCAAGCGCAAAATTCGACTGAGATCCTCGGTCGTCGGGGCGTGGACAAACTTTTGGGGCGGCAAGGTCATGAACAGGAGCGTAACGGCCCAGGAGAGAAGACCCATGAGGATCATCTCGCCGAGCAGTTCGAGGATTTCTTTCGAAAAATAAACGTAAATCGCCGATGTGGAATCGTATCCCGCCCAGAACACCGGCACCTCGTTGAGCCAGTTCAGCGCGGCCAGGCCGACCGAAACGGTCCCGATGATCCTTGGAAGGGGATGACGAATATGCTGAAGCACGGCCCGATCGAAAAATGCACGGATGACCAAGGCGATCAGCGACACGCCGACAACGGACCAGAGGATTCCCCGCAACGCATCCCAGAAATTATGCTGCCGTTCCTCTCGGGAGAACGACTCCGGAGGCGAAAGGTAAGTGTGAAAGGAACTGACCCGATCTCCGGAAATGCCGACTTGCAAATATCGACGTAACTCCGCCACTGAAGCCTCGGGTTCGATCCAGCGATGGGAAGAATCCTTTCGATGGGGACGGTCGGTCTCGGTCATCCCGGCGTATTCGAGCGCCGTGGGATTCAATCGCATCGATACGAGATGCTTTTCGGCAATCGATTTTGAAGCTTCCGCCGGGAGCGATTTTCCTGCGGCCGCTTCCGGCTGTTCACAGTCGAATGCGGCAATCTCCTTTTTGGGGCCGAGATCCAGCGTACATTCGTGAGCTTCCTCTTGAGCCACGAACCGAGTCGACCAATACGGGAGGGCAGGCTGGTATCGGTCCAAATAAGCCTGCGCTTCGCCGTGGGGAAGATGTTTCCGAATATATTTTCCAGCGACGAGATCTTCGTCGGGAGGTTCCAATTCGACGGATGGCAGGAAGGTCTCCACGTCATACCCTAATTTAGTGACATGGAGCCGGGTGAACTCTTGCGCTTCGCGCGGCCCCATGTCCATCGCCGGGAAATTCCATTTTACGGGCAGGAGAAGAATACCAAGTGCGGCAGCCGCGGTGAGGAGCAGGGGATATCGGAGGCGAAGAAGCGGCTGCTTCTCCGCATGTCGTCTTTCATTCGCGGGAAAGTGAGCGGCCACCGAAGCTTGAGGCCAAGAGAGCGGTTCGAAGGCGACCTTTCGAAGTCTTTGACCGGAGACAAGGCGGAGGAGGGCCCAAGCAAAGGGAATCGCGACGCCACCGATTACCGCCGCTGAGGATATTTGAAAATATCGATTGTTTGAACCGAGGAGAAGGGATGATGCGATCGTGGCGTTGTAAACATAATGAGACAGGATCGTGGCCCAGATCCCAAAACGAAGATAGACGAAGCCCAGGAAAACTCCGACGATGGTCAGTTCCAGGCCGCGGGTGTAGATCGGCTCCACGTAATAGCCGGTGTGCAAGAATCCCCACAAAAGCGCGGGCAGTAGGAGCGCGATCCATTTTTTGCCGGTGAGTTTCCAAAGGAGTGAAACCGCGAAGAGCCGGTAGACTGTCTCTTCGGCAAGTGCGGGGTGAAGGCCCGTGAGAAGCGGCTGCAACCAGGGGAGGGCCGTACTTAATAGGTTGTCGTACGGGACCTCGATGGGTGAATAAAAGCCGAGCCACCGTTGTCCCAAAAGGTAAAAACCGACGACAAAGCCGAGCTGTACTCCGGCCGCGGCGAAGCCCGCCAGCGTGGCTGAAAAAAAAGAAGAAGTTCGAAAAAACTCCTTGTGCGTCAATTCGCCCAGGGAATATTGGGCGTCGGGAAGAAGTCGGCCCATGACGTCCGACGAGCCGAACGGGAGCACCAACCATGCCATGGTCACCAGAGATCCCACCAGGGAGTAACCGAACGCCGACATCCAAAATGCCGCGACGGTTTCGGTCGTCATGTATCCATGCCACTGCAAAGGGAGCGTGTTGAAGGCGAACAGAAGATTCACGAGAAAAAGAAGCGAGGACAAAAGAATCGCCGGTTTCCACCGCAGCCAGTGCCGTCGCCAAGCCCAGAGGACGAAGAGAGCGATGACGATCGACAGAGCCATGTCAATCGTCGAAACGACGTGGCTTAGAAGATTTCGCCGCGATTCAATTTGACGTTCATTTCGTGTGAAACTTTCGGGGATCTCCAATTCCCGATAGACGTAATTGAGTTCGTTCCCAAAGACGGTGGCGCGAATGTAGAGTCGGCTGTCGAGGGGGCTTTGGCGCGCCTTCCATCGGAAAAAGTGGTCCAATCGGTTTGGTTTTTGGTCGCTCGAGCGTTCGACCAGTTCGTAGTCCTCAAAGGCCGCTCCATAGGTCCGGCGGAGAAACGTTTCGGCCGTGCCCAGCGCGTCGGCTGGCGAAAGCTTCGGAAGTGTTTTCTCACGCAAAAAATCGTGGCGGAACCCGATTAGTTCGCCCTCGGGATTAAGCGAGATCGAATATTCTTCCTTTTCATTCGGCCAAAAAAAACGGACTTCCCATCCCCATAATGGAAGACGTTCCTTTTCGAGGAGTTGATTCGTCTTCGTCGTGCCGAGAGACTTTTCGAGGTAAATCATCGAGCTCTCGTACGTCCAAAAGGCGGCCGACGATTTTGCTCCGTCCAAGCGAAAGCCTCGTTGCTCGAGGAGCCCTCGTGCGCGGTCCATCGCTTCCGATCGGGAGAGTTTTAGATCAAGGGAGGCCCATCGAAACGCCGCGTGGCGAAAGGTGACGTAAAGAGCGAGTCCGATCGCCCCCGCAACGAGCAGCCCAAGAGTAGACCGCGACAACTGTCCAAAGTATGGATGTTTCAATGTCTCAGTTAAACCAAATTTCCCCGTTTCTACCACTCTTTCTGCAAGCGCTCGTATTGCTGATCAGCTACGGGCTGGGAGCGGGTACGGCCGCTTGGGAAAGCGATTCACGTTGGATTTTGGGCGTGGGGACCCTAGCGTTTCTGTTGGCCGAGGTGGGTTCCTGGCTGGCTAATGACTACTACACGTATCGAAGCCATCGAGACGTGGCGTCTCCGCCCAAAACGATCTCCGCCGAAATAAGGCCGGAACAGCTTGTATTAAAAGGAGCGTGGGGAGCTTATCTTCTGGCTTTTCTGCCGGTTGTCATCGTGGCGATGACCATGCGTGAACGCGGATGGGTTCTCTACGGTTTCGCGCTGGCCGGTTTGGTGACCGGCTATTATCGAAACGCACGCCCGCTTTTTTGGGACCGATGGTTATGGGCAACGTGGATTTCCGAGCTTGCCTCCACCTGGATTCCGTTTCTTACTTCGGCATACATCGTCGGTGCGTGGCCGCACGCATGGGCAAGCGCCATCGTAGCCGCGCTATACGTTATCTTATCTTTTCGGAAACGACTTTCGCCTGCGTGAAGAGAAGCAGATAGTCCCGTCCGCCGGCCTTGGAATCGGTGCCCGACATGTTGAATCCGCCGAACGGGTGAACGCCGACCAATGCGCCGGTGCATTTCCGGTTGAAATAGAGATTCCCGACGAAAAATTCTTTCCGAGCCTTTTCCAAGTGATCTTTCGATTTCGAGTAGACGGCGCCCGTCAATCCGAACTCCGTGTTGTTGGCGATTTGCAGCGCTTGATCGAAATCCTTGGCTTTCGTGATGGCGAGAACGGGACCGAAAATTTCCTCCTGGGAGATCCGAGCGTTTGGATCGACGTCCACGAAGACCGTCGGCGCGATATAATATCCGTCGTCCCGGACGGTTTTTCCACCGGTAAGCAGTTTCCCCTCCGTTTTCCCGATTTCGACGTACTCGAGGATTTTTTTCTGCGCCGAACCGCTGACGACCGGCCCGATCTGAGTATCGAAATTCATCGTAGGGCCGATTTTTAGGGCTTCGGTCTTTTGCTTGATCTTCTCCACAAGCCCGTCATAGACCGCTTCGTGCAAAATGGCCCGTGAACAGGCCGAACATTTTTGTCCTTGATATCCGAACGCCGCCGCCACGATTCCCGTGGCCGCTTCTTCAATGTCGGCGTCTTGATCCACGACAATCGCGTCTTTCCCGCCCATCTCCGCGACGACCCGTTTGATCCATTTTTGTCCCGGCCGGTGCTTCGCGGCCAGCTCGTTGATCCGCAGGCCGACCTCCTTGGACCCGGTGAACGTGATAAATCGGATCTTCGGGTGCGTGACGAGAGGATCGCCGATCTGCGCGCCGCTGCCGCTGACGTAATTGAGGACTCCTGCGGGCAATCCGACTTCATGCATGAGAGCCGCGAATTGATACGCAACGGCGGGTGAGTCGCTCGCCGGTTTCAAAATGACACAGTTTCCCGAGACGATCGCCGCACTCGTCATCCCGACGCAGATCGCGAGCGGAAAATTCCATGGTGGGATCACGGCTCCCACGCCGAGAGGGAGATAAACCAATTCGTTTTCTTCCGCCGGGATCTTTGTAATCGGCTGCGGAGCCGCCAAACGCACCATCTCTCGGGCGTAAAATTCCATGAAATCGATCGCTTCAGCCGTGTCCGCGTCGGCCTCAACCCAAGTCTTCCCGGTTTCAAAAATCATCCAGGCGGAAAATTCATGTTTCCGCCGACGCATTTTCGAAGCGGCATCAAAGATAACCTGAGCGCGCTTCTGCGGGGCGGTTCGGGACCAGTTTTCGAAAGCGCGCCATCCGGCCGTAATGGCTTGCTGCAACTGGGCGGTGGTCGCCTTCTGAAACTGCCCCACCACCTCGGACTTCATCGACGGATTCACCGAGGCGAACGTTTCGGGCCCCGTCACATCCTTCCCGTCGAGGATCAGGGGATAGGTTTTCCCCAACGATCCCCGGACCTTCTCGATCGCCTTTTCCATCGCGGCGCGATTTTCAGATTTGGAAAAATCGGTCAACGGTTCATTCTTGAATTCGGTCGGCATCGTTTACCTCTGAGTTAGAGTCCCCAAAAAGCGGCGGGAGTATAGCAGTCAATATCTGGACGGCAATCCCTCAAACCTCGCCTCAAATCGGCTTGGGGAGTATGATTGCCGCGCGTGTCAAAAGAGGCCCCCCACGTTTTGGTCACCGGAGCGGGCGGTTCGATCGCCGTCAATCTCACCCGTTCGCTCAAAAAGACTTCGCGGCGCCTGATGCTGTTCGGCTGTGATTCGAGCCGATACTTCATCCATCTCGCCGAGACGGAAGAAAAGGCGGTGATCCCCTCTGCGGCGGAAAACGAGGCGTACCTTCAAGGGATCCAGAAATTAATTCAGCACTGGAAGATCGACGTCGTTTTTCCGAGCAACATCAACGAAATCTTGGTTTTGGCCCGGCACCGCCACGAGTTGGGGGCCCGTGTACTTCTCCCCGATCTGAAATCCATAGAAATCGGCGCGGATAAATGGAGGACCTTTGAGGAGTTCCAGAAAGCCGGTTTACCGGTGCCTCGAACGGAACTCATTCGGGAGCCGAAAGACGTGGACCATGCCTTCGCCCAATTCGGCGAGCCGGTATGGTTTCGCGGGCGAGGCATTCCCGGCCGAGGTGTCGGCGTCGCTTCGCTCCCCGCCAAGGCGATTGAAGAAGCGAAAGGGTGGATCCAATTTCACGATGCGTGGGGCCATATGACCGCCGCGGAATTTCTCCCGGGCGACAATCTGACTTGGATGGGACTTTGGAAAGAGGGCGAGCTCATCGCCAGCCAGGGCCGAAAAAGAGTGGCGTATGTCATTCCGCATGTGAGCCCATCGGGCGTGACCGGCGCTCCGGCCGTTTCCCATACCGTGAGTGACGAGCGCCTCAACGACCTCGGGCCGCGGGCGATGCTGGCGCTGGACGCCAAATACAACGGTGTCGGCTTCGTCGATTTCAAATGCGACGGAAAGGGAAACCCGTTGATCACCGAGGTGAATGTGGGGCGACTGGGAACCACGCACCATTTTTATACGATCGCGGGCGCGAACTTTCCGTATTGGTACGTTCAGCTCGCTCTGGGAGAACTCCCGCAAAATGCGAAACCGCATAACGTCGTGGCCCCTGATCTTTATTGGATCCGCTCGCTGGATGCCGGACCGGTCTTGATCGGAAGAGACCAGCTCGATCGTTACGGCAAACCGAGTCGATAGCGAAACAGCTCCCTGGTTACCCGAAGAATCGTACGAACATTTCGGATTTTCGACTGACCCGACGGCCGGGCAGCGCAGGGAATTTGCACCCACACGTAAGGGTGCCGGCTCCGCCGGGTTTCCAGAAAGACTTCAAAATTGACGAAAAACGACGTCGAGCGAAGGTGGAAGGACTTCAAAATGTTCGTTTGGATGAAATAATTTCCGGTCGGGATCTTCCAGGTTCCCGTTGTTATCGCCATCAGGAGCCTCAAGCCGTTGCTCAAAAAAGTCCGGTCCCAGCCGTCGCGCCGGTTGAGGTATGTGGAGAACACGGCCGGGTAGTAAAGTGCGGGCTCAATGAAGGCCGTCAGATCCAGCGGGTCGACCTGCCCGTCGGCAGCGATCGTGCAAAACCATTTGGATTGGGCCGCCTCGATGGCCGTCCTTATGGCCGCCCCCATCCCGCGGTTTGTCTCATGCGTGAGAATCCGCACGTTCGCGTGACTCTCGGTAAGAGTACGAAGAATATCGACCGTACCGTCCGTTGAACCGTCGTCGACGATCAGCAATTCCCAGCGTTCGGCGGTGTCGGACAGAAATCGAATTGCGCGCGCCGCGGTTTGAGGCACCGCTTCTTCTTCGTTGTAGGCCGTGAGCGCTAGAGTGAGGGACGAAAGTTTTGACAATTCGACCTCTCAGCCGTTGGAACGGACTTCACAGGTCAGAGACGCGGGTATTTTTCTCCGAAACGGTTCCGGGAGATTCTGGACCTTCCGTTTCTCGACATCGAACGCCGCCATCGCGGTCTTGGCCAGGGCCATTTCTTGATCCCGCGTCTGATTGAACACGCGGTACACAAAATCGAATCCCACTCGTGTAACGTCCGCAATTCCCACCTCGATCTTCAGTACGTCGCCCAGGAATCCCTCGGAGCGGTAAGTTACGGCGACATCCGTCATGATCAGCCCAGCGCCCGATATATTGAGTTCGTTTTCATAGCCCATGGAACGAAGATATCGAAGACGGGCTTCGTGCAGGATCGAGAGCAGGGCGTCGTTACCCACGTGCGCGCCGTAGTTAAGGTCACTCACCCGGACAGGAATTTCCGTCGAGAAGGGATAAGAACCTGAAATTTCAAGCTTCAGGCGGGGCATTTCTCCCTATTACTTGAGATGAGGCTCCGGCACAATCCGACGCGCTTCCTTTGGGGCCGGAAACAAGGTAGAAGCCAAAACTTCCTCTAGGGGCGTAGCTCAATTGGCAGAGCACCGGTCTCCAAAACCGAAAACATCGAAAATCGCAACCTAACGCAACCGCTGTAGAAATCGTTTCAGTCCCTTGTCACGCGCTGATTTGCCACTTCTTCAGGTGTTGATGGCTATTGGTCTCGGTTGGTCAAAATGGACAAGATATAGACACCAAAATGGACACCTCCTGAAGCCCCCCGGCCGGGGTGCGTCCGTACTTTCGCCTCTGAATATATGAAAAGGGGTCGCTTCCCCGAGCGACATCAAATTTTCAATTCGCAAGGGGCGTATTTGTTATTTGAAAGATTTAAGCCACGACGACGGCGTGTTTCCGGACGGCAAGCTCTGGACTTCGTTTGTCGGGTCATAGAATCCCACGCGATACTCCCGATTGTCCGAATGCCGAAGGTGGTGTGGATCAGCAATACTCGATGAAAAGTTCGGAGACGCCGCTACATTCGCTACAGCCATCAGGTGTCTTGTCGGCGAATCAACGAAACGTGCTTTCCATTCGCTTGGTGAAATCAAGATGAAATGGACCGCCAAGAGGCTGCCCGTCGTTCCAGCCAACACATGACGTTTAGATTGTGGCCACATCTCGACCCCCTCCTTTAGAATTACTAATCACGCGACGTTAATCTAATCAAAGATCGAGGGCTGTTTCAATCCCTTGCTTGAAGCGGTCCTTCGAGCCCCAGCCGAGGAAGAAGGAGAGTACCCGCTAGTATGAATGCTCTAAAAATCGTGGCCCTTTCCATTGGCGTGCTTGTCTCTTACTCATCAGCTTGATGCGTGCTTGATCTTGCTCTCAGTGTTTTCAGGTTCAAGCTCGGCCATCTTCCGAAGAATATCGAGCGACTCCTTTTTAAGTCCATTGTTCTCGTAGTGCCGAACGACGACCTGGTACTGCTTTATCGCCTCGCTATTCAGACCAAGCTGCTTATAGAGTTCCGCAAGACGCAGGTAAACGGAGACCTTGCTGGGGTCGGTCTTAAGAATCTGTTTGAAAACTGCTGTAGCTTTCAAGAAGAATCCGTCTCCCGCGTATTGTTCGCCAACCTTTCGATAGGTTTCTAAGCCTTCAGTGGTTTGTCCGATCTTCACCTGAAGATCGCCGACCATAAGAAGCGTGCGAGTATCCGACGGATCATGGGTAGCAATGTCCATGTACTCCGTGAGTGCTTCCTGAAACTTCTTAGCCTTAAAAAGCTCTTGGGCCTTAAGTAAGCTTCTACTTCTGTTGAACCCGTGCGTGATTTCATCATCAGGCAGTGGGTGTGCTTCCTTGCGGGCCAACTGTTTTCTGAACGCCCTAGAGATTGCGTCCAGGGATACCTTTATGAGGTATACGATTCCCGTCAAGAGGGCGATTGCAAGGGCCACAATCGGGTGGTTGAAGAGAAGCCAAATTACGAGGGCACTGAAAGCAAGGAGCAGAACGAAAGCCAGACCGATTCCGATTAGAGGGATAATAACGGGCAGGAGTGCCAAGATGATTACCGCCAACACAATTCCGAGCGCGATTTGGAGTATTAAACCCATCGAAGTCCCTTCAAACTGTTGAGCGCTTTATTAGTCCGTGAAACAACCTGATTCATGAACATAACATATTAGTATTAAACCGTTTTTTATTGCGGCCGGGCTTTGAAAAGAAGTCTCCATAGAACGGCTGGGGAGGCGTTTTTCGCTCGAAATAGTTAACTGTTTGAAATTTAAGGAAACAATGAGACCTAAGTTTCAGCGCCTTTAGTTTCTTGTAGGGCGACAAATAACGATAACCTGCTTGAATTAAAGGAATCTTCATGGCTTTTGGGGGGTTCATCTGGACGGAAAAAATCGTCTAACCTATGGTCACATATCGCCACTCGTCGGACAGGCACAGCGCACTCCGGTCAATGCGCTCCTAGGAGTCGTTTAACAAGTGCGGAGTACGTCCCGTACGATATCGAAGCCAAGATCGAAACGATCAGAACGCAAACCATCGTTTCGATCAGAGAGAAACCACTATTAAATCGAACGCCATTTTCTGAACTTGCCTTCATAATATATTTTATTGGACCCCTATCGTCATTGGCGGTGAATACGGATAGTTGGGCAGTGAGGCGGTAGCAACGCCATAGAGGGTACCGGGGGAAACTGAAGATATGCAGGCACCAGCGGCTGTGCGACTCGACTGAATGCTGAGTCCGTTATAGTAAGTTCTGTCGGCTACGACAGTAGAGCCGTCGCCAGCTTTGTAAACGCGAACAAAATCAATCGCAGGAGATGAGGGCATATAGCCTGTTCCACTACAGTCGACGCTCCCAAAATAGAGATCCGTTGTTGTCGTTAGTGAGCCGTCAGCAAGAAGTACATCTGCACGAGCCCCGCCTTCGGGTCCAACCCCGACAAGCCAAACGGTCACACTCGTTCCGGGATCTCCTACGCGGCCACCTCCTTCAATTGCCATTATGGGACCTATGTCATTAGTGCTGGCATCCACTAGGTGAAGAGAGCCAGTTGCTGGCGTTCCCGGATCACCTTTGTCGCCTTTATCACCCTTCGTTCCCTGAATTCCCTGAATTCCTTGAATGCCCTGAATACCTTGTATCCCCTGGATACCTTGCAGACCCGTGTCACCTGTATCGCCCTTGCCGCCCGTGTCGCCTTTTGGTCCTTGAGAGCCCGTCGCGCCGGTGCTGCCAGCATCTCCCTTGTCACCTTTCTCGCCCTGAAGAATGGTTACGTCCGTAGATGCTGCGGACTGGCCGTTTGCAACAGTGAGTGTGAAGTTGCCGGACTGTAAATCCGTCGGAAGGTTAGCGGTGAGTTCTTCAGCGGACGCAGAGGCGATCACAAGGTCGCGTGCGTAATTGCCAGTCTTCGCCGTGAGGCGGGCCGAGGTGATTGAGTCTAAGTTCTTTCCGGTGACGATTAGGGCGTCGCGGAAGTTGCCGTCTGTGCCGTTACCCGTAACGTTTGTGATAGCTGGCGAACCTCCCGACTGGTCTCCTCCGCCAGAACAAGCGAGGATTAAAGCACTACCAGCGATAAGGACGCGGAACAGGAACATTCTACCCATACAGCACCTCCGTATGGTGTCGACGATACTCGCCTGCGGGGCCGGAAGTAAAGGTCAACAGCATGCCCGGAAGCGCTCCCAGAGGCTATGTTGGCGAAATTATGATACTTATAGACAGTATACTTATAGGCGGTCGACTAACCTACGGTCTACTTCAAAATAGCCGTATATGGCGCGTAAATCGTCGGTGGCTGCAAAGAAGTTGGGGGAGACTATACGGTGGCTCCGAAGCAAAAGGCGAGGTTTAAACGGCCGCATAACAAGCCAAGAGGAGTTCGCGGAGATGGCAGGATTTCATCGGACTTATTGGAGCGCGATAGAGCGTGGCGAGCGGAACGTCTCACTTGAGAATATCGTTGTAATTGCCCGAACGCTAGGCGTTAAAGCCTCAGATTTGTTGCGTCGGAGCGGCTTGTAAACCGAAGTCGGTGCCCCTAGATTTCACTGTTCCAGATTCGGAGAACGTGCTCCGCAATTTCCCTGGCTTGCTGCACTACTTCAAATGCCTGGCCGCCAAGCATATCGACCCTTGAGCCACCAGCACTATTCTCGGAAACTGATGTTATTAGCGTTTTGTTGACGTAGACCTTTCGTCCATCAGATTGCGTCAATACGAGTGTTTCCCTACATGTGTCTATTACTTTAGTGTTGTACATGGTTTCTTCCTTTCTTTCTAAGAGTGGGTGTTAAAAAAAGAACGAATCACCTCAGTTTATAGAGTCGCGGTGTTCCAGTTCCCGCGCCCCTTTCTTCGATGATTTCGTCCTTCAACTGAGACAAGGCCTTCCTGACAGCACCATCTTTCAGTCCAACCTCGTCACAGATCTGTTTTATTCCTTTTCCCTCCGTTTTGGAGAGAACCTGCTTTACTTGATCGTTTCGATTCCCCTCAATATCGCTGGTGTCATAACCTAGGAATTGATAGTTCCAATTCGAAAATTCAAAAAGGATGGTGTCCGGCGATTCAAAGAGCCGACCGACAATCTCCATTTTTCTCCGATTCTTGTTACCACCCTGTAAGGTGCTCAATATCAGTCCCTGGTCTATCGCAGCTAGAATCGTAGAGGCTCCGCGAATCGTCGAACCTGATCCTCGACCACCCTCAACATTCTTTTTTTCATGATGAATTAGGAGGATCGTACAGTTTTGATTGTGGGCTAGATCTATAAGCGAATTGAGGGCCGCTTGAACTTCGGCGTTATTGTTCTCATCCTTGACGTTCCAAAACTTTCCTAGGGTGTCGATCACAACAAAACACCCCGGATGCTGCCGAATCGATTGTTCAAGACGAGATATTGCCTCGTTCATTTTTGGATGGCGCGTCATTGCGAGGTGAATTTGATCTTTTGGTACTGCGCCAAAGGATTCCAAACGTTTTTTTACTATCGATTTAGGCTCTTCAATCGAATAGAAAATTACGGGGGACTCCTTTGTACAGTGTCCAAGGAAAGTTACGCCCCGTGAAATTGCGAGGCCCAAGGCGTAAGCTAAAGTGCTTTTACCCGCTTTCGGATGGGCAGCGAGGAGATTAAGTGTATTTTCCGCTATGATCTTGTCCCAGACATAGCTGATTTCTGTCTGAGCCTCGCTCAGCAGAGCCGATATATGAATTAGAGATAACTTCTCTTCTTTTTCATTTACCCCCTCTTGGGAAGAAAGAAAGTCGCACCGGTCAGGTTGCTCATAAACTTGCCGAATGATCCGTTCAAGCTCTTGTTCTCCGAGGGGCTCTTCTAGATTGACCTCATTCTCTTTCTGCAGGGCGCAATCAATTGTCAGCCGCGAAACACCCTTCGCGTGCAAACCACGGCCAAGTCGATACAAATGAGCATTCCGCGTGCCATTCTTTATTTTTCCCGAGGCCGCTGAAGGTTGCGCGCTAAAGACCTTTAGAATATTTCGCAATGATTCGGGTAGTGGAGCGCTCTCGGTATGACCGTCATATATTTCGTAATACGACTTCCTGGATGAGTGAGTACTCGGAGGCGCAACTACGTATCCGCCGTCTGATCGAAAATCGAGGCCTGGAAGGAGCCCTACACGGTTTTCACTAACAGTCGGATCATATTGAAAATAGGTGTGCCAACCCCGTGGCGTTTTAACCTTATAGCCTGGGTGATTTTCCGGGGAATATCCGAAGAGTTCGACAAAAGAAGCGAGACCCTCTCTTTCATCAATATCAAGCACGGAGACTCCTGACGCCGCACCAGTTGCAAGCCCAATGTTATGTCTCATTTCGCCACCAAACCATTGACCAGCTCTATTGGGGTCGTTTGTTGCCTCGACCTTCCAGTTACTGACAGCCGGATGTTTTCCCGGACTATTGCATGCAGTGCCCGCTCGGCATCGGCAATTTCCAAATTCATCTACGGCATAAACGGGGAATACTTTGTGCGCGCGCTCGGCATATTCCTGTGCAGCTTCTTTAGTTGCGCGCGCCGGATTCATTTCGCATTCTCCTCGGCCCAACGTTCCAACTTGCTCAGGCGAAAACGGAGACGAGAGCCAACCTTTAGGAATGGAATTCTCTTTTGGATCACCCAGATGCGGATGCTGTTTTCCCTGCAGCCCAGATATCTTGCAGCCTCTTGAATGTTTACAAGAGGTTCAATTTGTTGCTTTTCACTATTTATCATGTGGTCGTCTCTATATTTACCGTTATATTAACTATCAACGCTCGCACTATGGTGAATATACCATGGGTGTTCAGACTGAAGGCAATAGCGAAAATGGATCTTGCATGAGAACATAAAACGTTAGATAATGTTCTGGTGGGCGATGAAGAATCCAGGGCGGGGCTCTTAAGCGCGATCTGTGACTTCCTGAATTTCCCAGATACGGAGATTCCATTGATTGCATTTTGTTCGCCGTACCTAAAAGCTCCGAAGGCTGTGCGGCAAAAGGAGTTTGAGGATGTCATCAGAAGGCTTGTTGGCACGGATGAATGGCAACCGGATGATGAAATGGCTTACGTCTTTAGTGGCTGGCAAAAATTACAGTTAGAGCTGTGGTGGTGGATCACGCCTCATAGGTCAACCAAGACCGAAAAGACGGAAGAAGGGGCGATGATTACCCCTGGATTTGGGTACATGTACTCGAAAGACGCCACACCCATTTGCGCTGAGGTGTTTCCCTATTTGGGAATAGAAGATGAGGGAGAACTCCGTTCAGTGGTGAGAATCTCCCATTTTAGCTCTTTCTATCCTGGGATTGAGCTTTCAGATGCGGGGCGAAAAAAGGGTTATACATGTTTCGTAGAACCTGATGAAAACTCGCTCAGCCCGCTCACGGTAAGAACTATGAAAAAGCCCGGAGAAGGTTTTAGCGTTGAGGTCAGTCCCCACCAAATAGGCACGCTCATTATTTGGAACTTTTTCCAGGCATTACTGGGAAAGGACCCCGAAAAGTTGCTTGTAAAGTGCCCGGCGCTAGTTGCTCAACCCCGTGGAAAGGGCATGAAAAGAGTGAATAAGAATTGTGGGCGGTGGTTTTTTGCTGGTGAGGGGCGAGGTCGGAAGTGGGAGTATTGCTCAAAGCGCTGCGGAAATAGGATGCGGCAACAAAGCTATAATCCACTGAAGAAATCTAATGTGAGGTGAATATATGGGCGTCTATAAAAAGGATCAGAACTGGTTCATTGACTATTACGTCAACCACAAACGCTATCGAGAAAGTGTCGGCCCAGGGACCAAACGAGACGCGGAGAAGGCGCTTGCGAAGCGAAAGGTACAGATCAAGGAAAACCGAATCTTCGATAAGAAGCTACACTGCGACCTGACGTTTGAGGAAATGGCGAAGGGTTTTATTGATTCCTCGAAGGGAAGGCCCGGGACTCGTGCGCGTAACGAGACTTCGTGCAAGCACCTTGTTGCATATTTCAAGGCGCGGAAAATCCGAGACATCCAACCATCCGACGTGGAAGCCTATAAGGAATCTCGATCACAGGATACGAAGCGCAACGGGAAACCCATCATGGTGAGTACCGTGAACCGTGAGCTGGCGTGCATGAAAGCGATGTTTAATCATTTCATCCGGGACCGGAAGATCGATTTCAACCCCGTGCGGGATGTATCGTTTTTCAACGAAGAACATCTTCAGCGGGATCGCGTACTGACACCGGAGGAGTTTGATACGTTGCTGGACGCCGCCTCTCCGGATCTCCGGCCCATCCTTGAGCTTGCCTACTACACGGCCATGCGGAAAGGGGAGATACTGAACCTGACTTGGGACAAGGTAGATGTTCGAAAGGGTTTTATTCATCTCACCCCCGAGGACACGAAAACCTCTCGAAAGCGGGACATTCCTCTCAATGCGCACCTGGTCGATTTACTCACGCATAAAGTGCGTCGCCTTCACTGCGACTACGTGTTCGACTTTAGGGGGAAGCGCCTTGGAAACTTCAAGACAGCGTTTAAGAACGCCTGTAGGCGCGCGGGAATTGAAAACTTCCACTTTCATGACCTTCGCCATACTGCGATTACGAGATGGGTGAAGGCGGGGATACCGGAGAGCGCGGTAATGATGGTTTCTGGGCACCGAACAAGAAGCGTCTTTGATCGGTACGTGAATCTCAAGACGGAAGACGTGAAGGAGCTAATGGAAAGGGCAGACAGTGGAGGCGCGTCGAATTCAGCACTCGCACAGAAGGGCATGCTTTCTCCTCGCCCGAATTAGGATCTTGAGTAAGATGCGAGCCGCGTTTGAGGCCCGAAATGTTCATTTTCCGGCAAAAAGTAGACACCAAAATGGACAGTCGTGGAGGGCAAGCAAACGTGGTATCTAAAATACCTGAGTAATTTCAACAAATAGGGGCGTAGCTCAATTGGCAGAGCACCGGTCTCCAAAACCGGGGGTTGCAGGTTCGATTCCTGTCGCCCCTGCCACCCTTCATTTTTGCCAGCGCGCGCGAGGACTTTCCAAGGCATTTGGTAAGAAAATCGGAGGGTTTTGGCCGCGACGCGAAAGTTCGAGCCGATCGGAGCGCAGGGAACGCGGCGGCGAGGGGGCTGATCATGAGAACTCGAGGAGAAGATTCTAAGGCGATGCGCCAAGTACCCTTTCGAGTTTTCTCATTTGATTTTCATGTCGAGATTTCTCCATTTGCGCGATATTTTTTAACTTCCATTGGATTCCAGGAAGGCGCTCCACCCCAGCGACCGAAAAGAGTCCCCAATCGGGCTTTCCTCTCTTAAACGTGAGAATGAACTGCCGTTCATTTTGAGTTAGATTTCTTCGAATATCCGCGATCAATTTATCGAAGGTCTCTTCAAGTTCTCGTTGCGTAACGGTCCTCTCTGTCAGTCCTTCAAACTCGGATTGGAAGGTACTTGTAAAATCCGTTTTTCGCGGATCGAGTAACTCATGGATTGGGCGGTTGTGGCTCAATAGATAAACGATAAAAGCCTTCCTGATGTTATCTGTAAGTCCGCCATCCTCATAAAGAAGAAAAATGTCGAATAAATCGCGGGGATGTTGGCGGTCGAGTGCAGCACAAATCTTTCCGCCATAAAGATCTTCCATGGATAGCGTAGTTATCGAAAACTCCATCTCGAACAATTCTTGAGCGTGGCGAGAAAGCTCGATCTGCGTCGGATCAAATACGGACCCACGTAAGATCGTATTGACCTCAATTTTGATTAGCCCCCCCGCAGTTCCAATCATCATTTTCCCATTTTCAAAATCTCTGTTTTGAATTTCATATTCCGGACGATATTTCTTTAGCGCTGCCGCTATATTCACTAGAGCAGCGCGAATTTTTCCGAGACTTTCCGAACGGCTCTCAATGGGCAAATACGCCAGATCAATATCGACCGACAATCTTGGCAGATCTCTGACAAAGAGATTAATCGCCGTCCCACCTTTAATGGCTAGGGATTTCTCCTCTCCTATATACGGCAATATCCGAAGCAGTTCCCTGACGCGGGGAAAATATGGACTCTCTTTCAGATTCATTGTTCATTTCGCTTTGGCAGCGTGATCAAATACTTTGGGTGAAGATAACCTCCTTCGACCAGCATTCTTTTCCCGCTACCAAAATCGACATCAGCAGTGATTAGACTTTTCACCCACGGGAGTTCGCTCTCCTCGGCCAAAGCCATGAACAGACGTTTTACTTTGATTGAGTTACAGTTTTTCAAGAGCTCTAACACGACAGTGGGTCTCAATGTTCGTAATCCTTCCATGATGAATCTTGCCTCTTCAAACGTCTGTTTTTCTGGGACAAGACTCAGGAGCTCCATCATCGCTCGTTCAGGTGCAGATATCTTTATTGAAAAACGGAGATGATCCTT
>DATDPG010000019.1 GCA_035292885.1 Bdellovibrionota bacterium
AACATCTGGAGAAGTGTTACCCGGAGGAAGGGTGCGGTTTTCTTATCGGCCGTGCGGTTGAAGGAGACCGACGGGTAATTCGAGTTCAACCTTCTCAAAATTATGGAGGCGAAAGCCGCGGGCGGCGCTATTCGATTGACCCGAAAGAATTCATGATGGCTGATCAAGGGGCTCGCGCCGATCATCTGGATATCGTTGGAATCTACCACTCTCATCCCGATCATCCGGCAGCGCCGAGCGAGTTCGATCGGGTAAACGCGTGGGTAGGTTACTCGTACGTCGTTGTGGGGGTTGAAAAAGGGAAGTCCAAGGGATTTACTTCATGGACGATGAATCGAGAGAATGGGGAATTTTTAAGTGAAGAGATCCGAAGGGAGAACGAATATGTCGATTAAAGTACTGATCCCCACTCCGCTCCGAGCCTACACGGCAGAAAAGGACAGCCTCGAAATGGCGGGGAACACGGTAGGCGAAGTCCTGCGAAACATGACCGCGCAATATGCGGATCTCAGGAAACATCTTTTTGATGACAAAGGAGTTCTCCGAAACTTTGTGAACGTTTATCTGAATGACGAAGATGTGCGCTTCTTAAAAAAGGACGCCACGCCGCTCAAGGATGGCGATACCCTGACGATCGTTCCGTCGATAGCGGGAGGATGAGGAAAATGTCGCTGTCGCAAGAAGAGGTCCAAAGGTACAGCCGCCATCTCATCATGCCGGAGGTCGGGACGGAGGGACAGGAGCGCTTGAAACAAGCATCGGTCCTGATGATCGGCGCCGGGGGGCTCGGCGCTCCTCTCGGTCTTTACTTGACCGCGGCGGGCATCGGACGGATCGGCATTCTCGATTTTGATCGCGTGGACGCCTCGAACCTGCACCGTCAAGTCATCTATGGAACGGACGATGTGGGCCGTTCCAAACTGGGTGCCGCGAAGGATCGACTCGCGAACATGAATCCCAACGTTGTGATCGAAACGCATGAGACAAAGCTCACTTCGGAAAATGCCATGGAGATCATCGGACGATACGACATCGTTGTGGACGGTACGGACAATTATCCGACGCGGTATCTGGTGAACGACGCCTGCGTGTTGCTGAAGAAGCCGAACGTGTATGGCTCCATCTTTCGTTTCGAGGGGCAGGCATCGGTGTTTGATGCCACGCGAGGGCCATGCTACCGCTGCCTTTATGCCGTCCCTCCGCCTCCCGGACTTGTCCCGAGCTGCGCGGAAGGAGGTGTCCTGGGAATTCTTCCTGGGGTCATCGGCACGATTCAGGCGACGGAAACGGTGAAACTGATTTTGGGCCGCGGAGAATCGTTGATCGGCCGCCTTCTTCTTTACGATGCGCTTTCGATGAAGTTCCGAGAGCTCAAATTACGAAAGAACCTGGAATGTCCGATCTGCTCCGACCGGCCGACGATCACAAAATTGATCGATTACAACGAATTTTGCGGGATTCGACCGGATCCGGTGGTGGAAGAGGCGTTCGAGATTACGCCTCAAGAGCTGAAAACTCGGATCGATCGAGGGGACAAGTTCGTTCTTCTTGATGTCCGGGAAGCGAACGAGTACTCGATTTGTCATTTGGAGGGGGCGAAACTCATTCCGCTGCGTGAGGTGCCGAACCGTCTGAATGAACTGAACCTGGGCGAGGAAATCATTGCGTATTGCAAAATGGGGAAACGCTCGCAAACCGCCGCCGACCAACTTCGCAAAGCCGGATTTAAAAAAGTCATGAGCCTAAAGGGCGGAATCAACGCCTGGTCGAATGAAATCGATCCGTCCGTTCCAAAATATTGACCGGTGCCCCCGGGGCGTTCCCATTCCGAGTATGAGGTGAAAGCCGAAAGGGAGGCATGCGTCTTGGCCGGGCGGCCCGTGCAAACGACAAGACTACCCAAAAATTGGTCGCATTCGTGCTCGACGTGGTCCCGAACGTCACAAGATTTTGTGATCCGCTTTTGAGCCAAACTGCACGCCAATTTTTCTTCGCGCCATTTTTGGCTAGACGGCTCCCTTCTAAAGTATTGATAGCCTGATAACATCACAACACGCGCGGCGTATTTAAAGAGGAGGGTTCATGGATTCCGCGGAAACTTCCGTACCGGCTGTCATGGATGAACAGGACGTCAGAGTTCTCTTCAATATTCTCACCGCGGCTCAGTATTGCAGAAATCTTGACGAGCTCTTGGATCGTTGCCTCAAAGCGGTTGTTGAACTCCCGGGACTTGAAATCGAATCCAAGGGCGGCATTTTTCTTGTCGATGAGAAGGAGAAGCGGCTCAAGTTAGCAAGGTCGTACGGTTCCTTTACGGATGAATTTCTCGCCAAGGAAGCCGTCATTCCCATGGGCGCTTGCCTGTGTGGCCGGGTCGCCCAGTCCGGTGAAAGTATCGTAAGCAATAGCTCTTTTACCGATAAGCGTCACGAACACACCTTCGCCGGAATGACGGAGCATGGGCATTACATCTTGCCCATCAAGTCGAATGGAAAAACCATCGCAGTCATGTTCCTTTATACCGATAAAGACCCGCCATTTCAGGCTCGCCGCCTCAAGTTACTGGAGGCGATCGCCGGCTATCTCGGCATGGCCATTGAAAGATTCCTGGAGTTTCAGGCCCGCACCCAAGCGGAAGCTCTGGCGCGGACAAAGGACTCGTTCTTTGCAAACATGAGCCATGAGATACGAACACCCTTGAACGGTATCATGGGTATGGCCGGACTGCTTCTCGACACAAAGTTGGATAACGAACAACGTGAATATGTTGAAAGTGTCACCAAGAGCGCGGAATCATTGTTGCGAATCATTAATGATGTCCTCGATTTTGCGAAGATGGAATCAGGTAAGCTGGAGATTGAGGCCGTGGACTGTTCCTTGCGCACGATTGTCGAGGAGGTCGTCGAAATGATGGCATTGCAGGCATTCGAAAAGCGCGTCGAGTTGCTCTGCGATCTTGACACTCTTCTTCCCGAAGGAGTTCGAACGGATCCGTTAAGGCTTCGGCAGATTCTCGTCAACCTTATATCGAATGCCGTGAAATTTACGGAAGAGGGGGAAGTCAGTCTCTCGGTGCGACCCGTGGACCGGCAAGGGGAGTATATGACGATCCGATTCACGGTTAAGGATACGGGAATCGGCATCCCGGAAGACAAGCAAGATCGTCTGTTTGAAGAGTTTTTTCAGGCCGATGGCGGGACAACAAAAAAATACCAAGGGACGGGACTCGGGTTGGCCATTACGCGCAAACTTGCGCAGCTGCTTGGCGGCGAGATTTCTTTTAAGAGCTCCGCCGGGCAAGGGAGCGAATTCTGGTTCGACCTCAAGCTGCAGATCATTGCGAAAGATCGACAGGAAATGCTCCATTCCTTCAAGTCATTAAGGGATAGAAAGATACTGATCGTGGATGACAATGCCACGAATCGCCAAATTCTGAAGCGACAACTTGAGATGGTCGGCGCTAAAGTCAGCACCGCAAAAGATCCCACCGCCGGGCTGATGTTGCTTTACAAATCGGTTAGTGAACACGCTCCTTTTGCCGCGGCGATTTTGGATTTCCAGATGCCGGACATGAACGGCGAGGAGATGGGGAAGGCGATCAAAAACGACGCCTTGCTGCAAGACACGCCGCTGGTGATGCTAACTTCAGCCGGCGACATCGGGGAAAAGAGCCGATTTAAGAACATTGGTTTTGATGCTTTTTTGACGAAACCGGTTAAGCGCTACACGCTCTATGAGTGCCTCGAAGCGATCTTCCATCGTGAAGTACCGCCGGCGCCTGAGGAAAGTGAAAGGCCCTTGCCGCCAACGACCGCCGTCGCGACGAGGCTGAGTATTCTCGTGGCGGAGGATAATGTTATTAACCAGAAAATCATCCTGGCACTTTTGAAAAGGATGGGTCACGAGGCCGATCTAGCTGAAAACGGCGTCCAAGCCATCTTCGCGGCGGGTCATAAGAAATACGACCTCATTCTTATGGACTGTCAAATGCCCGAAATGGACGGTTTCCAGGCGACAAAGCGGATCCGTGAGAGCAACAACCCAAATGCGCATACTAAAATCGTCGCCTTGACAGCCTATGCGATGAAGGGCGACGAACAGAAGTGTCTCGATTCGGGCATGAATGGCTATATTTCGAAACCGGTCAAACCGGAGAGGCTCTCGGAACTCATCCACCAACACGCGCTCTCGATCGCGAGTGAAGGGGCAGGGTAAGAGGAAGGCACAATGATAGCGCGACACTATCGAAAGGTCTTTGGAGTTAGGTGGCCGGTCAGCTTTGATCCTCGTGAAGCGGTTTTTTGGTTCAATTTCGGGTGGGTGGCCCTCATGGTTTTCTTGGTTCTCGGGGGGCTGCACGTATCGGGGGAACGATTTCTCCATAGATTGGGCCCGTATCACTGGCTGATCGAGGCTCTTTGCATCGTTTCCGTGCTTCTTCCCACGGCATATTTTTTTCTCATGCAACCGCTCAGGAGAACGCTGGAGCAGCGAAACTCTCTTACGACAGCCATCGAGAAGAGCGGAAATATTTTCGTTATCGTAGACAAAGCGGGAAACGTCAAATACGCCAATGACCGTTTCATGGATGTGAATGGATATTCTAAAGAAGACCTGCCGAGCTTGAACTGGAGGTCCTTTCTATTTTCGGATGGAACGTCTCAGGCGGAAGCCGACCTTCTCCATGCGATCGAAAAAGGAGAGTACTGGTCGGGCGAACTTCGCTTTAAAAAGAAAAATGATGAAATAGGCGAGCAATACGGAGTTGTTTCAGGCGTGAGGAACGAAGCGGGAGCGATCGAGCGGTATCTTATTCTCAGTCAGGATATCACTGAACAACAGCGGGCAAAGGCGGAGAAAGTTCAGCTTGAGGAGGAGCTTCGCCAGGCTCAAAAGATGGAGTCCTTCGGCCGATTGGCGGGAGGAATCGCGCACGATTACAATAATATTCTCTCGGTTATCTTAAATTACGGAGACTTCGTCTCTCAGCAACTGAACGGCCAGGACCCGGTCAGGGCGGATGTTGAAGAGATTCGACAAGCCGCCCTGCGGGCTGTAGGCCTGACCCGAAGGCTTCTGATCTTCAGCCGCCGAGATCTCCCGAAGGTTGAGACCTTGTGCGTAAACGACGTCGTGCGAGAAATGGAAAAAATCCTCCGAAGGACGATTGGCGAGGATATCACTCTTAAGACCGATCTTGCCGATGATCTGAACGATATAAACATGGACCGCGGGCATTTAGAGCAAATCCTCATGAATTTTTTCACGAACTCGCGTGATGCGATGCCCTCGGGGGGGAAGATTGTAATTGAGACTTCAAATGTGTCCGTGGATGAGGCCTATGCAAGCCAGCGAAAAGGAGTGACGCCGGGAGAATACGTTCAGTTGAGCGTGAGTGACAACGGGATCGGCATGAATGCAGAAACAGCGGCTCGCATTTTCGAGCCGTTTTTCACCACCAAGCCCAGCGACAAAGGGACGGGGTTGGGTTTGTCGGTGGTCTACGGAATCATCAAACAATCGCTGGGGAATGTTTGGGTCTATTCGGAGCCGGCCAAGGGAACGACGTTTAAGGTGTTGTTGCCGGTTACCAAGACGCATATTGCGCGTGTCGCAACGGAAGCGCAGCCCGCTGTTTCCGCGGGCAACGGGGAGCTTGTGTTGCTGGCGGAAGACGATCCGAAAGTGCGTAATATCACTCGCCGGATCTTAGAAATGGGTGGTTACAGGGTTTTGCCGGCGGAAGATGGGATGGATGCGTTTCACCTCTTTGAAACACAACGAAAAAAGCCTGATTTAGTCGTGACAGACATTATCATGCCGCAAATTTCAGGACCCCTTTTGGTGAAAAAACTGCGCGCGATTGATCCAAAAGTTAAGGTCCTTTTTATGTCCGGCTATTCCGGATCGGTGATCGAACACCATGAGATTCTCGAATCGAAAGAAATGTTTCTTCAAAAACCGTTCACCCGAAAGGAGTTGTTAGAGAAGGTCAATCAAATCTTGAGACAAGATATCGCTCGCCGACGCGCCGGTTCTCCCAAGCTCGTTTAAGGAGGTAATGTTTGATCCGGAGATAGACGGCACGCCACTTGGCGCGGCGTTGTCGCTGGTATCTCTTCTCGCAAAGGCGTAGAAGGGTCGGGATGAACGAGCCGGCGGGCACGTCGAATATCAAGCGGATCGTGGCGATCGGCGATTACCTCCCACGCCAATGTGGCATCGCGACGTTCACGACGGATCTCTGCGAGGCCCTTTCAACCCAGTTCCCCAATACCGATGTGTTTGCCGCCCCTGTGAATGATACGGACGAGGGGTACGACTATCCTTCCCGCGTCCGTTTTGAGATCGCCCAGGACGATCTTTCCTCCTATCGGCGTGCCGCCGATTTTCTCAACATCAACAATGTGGATGTGGTTTGTGTGCAGCACGAATACGGGATCTATGGGGGGAAGGCGGGAAGCCACATCCTGGCGCTCTTGAGTGAACTCCGGATGCCGGTGGTCACGACTCTCCATACGATTTTGGAGAACCCGGACCCGAATCAGAAAAAAGTGATGGAAGAACTCACGCGGCTCTCGGACCGTCTGGTGGTGCTGAGCCAGCGGGGCGTGAAGTTTCTCGAAGAGATCTACCATGTCCCGTCGAACCGGATCCAGATGATCCCCCACGGGGCACCCGACGTCCCGTTTGTGGATCCCAATTTTCACAAGGACCGCTTCGGTGTGGAGGGGAAGACCGTCCTTCTCACGTTCGGGCTGCTCTCGCCCAGCAAGGGGATCGAGTATGTGATCGAGGCCCTTCCGGCGATTCTGGAGCGATACCCGAACCTGGTCTTCATCGTCGTCGGGGCGACTCATCCGAATGTGCTGAAGGAAGATGGCGAACTGTACCGCCTGCAACTGGAGCGGCTGGCCGCGGACCTGGGCGTGAATCAAAACGTCGTTTTCCACAATCGTTTTGTGGATATCGAGGAGTTGGTGGAGTTCATCGGGGCCGCGGATCTCTACGTGACGCCTTATTTGAACCGCGAGCAGATCTGCTCGGGAACGCTCGCTTATACGGTGGCGGCCGGCAAACCCGTGATCTCCACGCCGTACTGGTACGCCGAGGAACTCCTCGCCGACGGCCGCGGAATCCTGGTTCCCTTCCGAGACGCGCAGGCCATCGCGGGTCGAGTGATCGAGCTCCTTCAGACGGAAGCCGACCGGCATGCCATCCGGAAACGGGCGTATCTTTTCGGCCGGGAGATGATCTGGTCGAAAGTGGCCGCCGGATACATGCAGACGTTCGAAGAGGTGCGTGAGCATCGGAGGCGGCGGCCGAAGCCCTTTTCGGTCCGGACGCTGGATCAAAGGCCCGCCGAATTACCTCCGTTGTCCCTGAATCATCTGAACCGGCTCACCGATGAAACCGGCCTTTTTCAGCATGCGATTCACACCATCCCCAACTATCGTGAGGGGTACACCACGGATGACAACACGCGGGGCTTGATCCTTACGGTACTTCTCGAGGACCTTGGGGAGGAAGAAGAGGTTCAGGAAACGGAAGATCTGCCGGCTCGGTATCTGGCTTTTGTCTCTTACGCGTACAATCCCGAAAACGGACGTTTCCGGAATTTTCTCGGATTCGACCGGCGCTGGTCGGAGGAAATGGGTTCGGATGACAGCCACGGGCGGGCTCTCTGGGCCTTGGGGAGCGTGTCGGGCCGATCGCGGGATTCAGAGCGGGCCGCCCTGGCGGGACAACTTTTCAACACGGCTTTAAAGGCGATGAAAGACTGCACGAGCCCGCGTTCGTGGGCTTTCACGCTTCTCGGGTTGCACGATTACCTCAAGCGCTATGCCGGCGACCGCGACGCCCGCCAAATGCAGGAGATGCTCGCCGAGCGATTGACGGAAATGTTCGCCCGCAACGCGTCCGCGGACTGGACATGGTTTGAAGACGTTCTGACGTACTCGAACGCCTCACTCGCCCAGGCGCTCCTTGTTTCGGGTTCCGCTTTGGGGCGCTCCGCATACATCGAAACGGGGCTTCGGGCGCTTTCGTGGCTTGGCTCCATCCAGGGAGCCAACGAGGGTCACTTCGTTCCGATCGGGTCTTCTGGATTCTATCGTCGGGGAGGCGACCGGGCGCGCTTTGATCAGCAGCCGATCGAGGCGCAAACCATGGTGTCCGCATACCTGGAAGCGTATCGCATCACGGCCGACAAGAAGTGGCGGAAGGATGCGCAGCGCACCTTTGAATGGTTCCTGGGCCGCAACGACCTGAGGCTTCCGCTCTACGATCCCTCCACCGGAGGTTGCAGGGACGGGCTTCATTCCGATCGCGTCAATCAGAATCAGGGAGCCGAATCGACGTTGGCGTTCTTGATGGCGCTCTTGGAACTCAGGCTGGCCGATCAAGTGCTGCAAATTTAAAACAAGAAACGGAGTGGTGCATGAGCCCGGGGAAAAAGGAATACGACGATCTTTTCGTCCGAAGTGAACGAAATCCCATTCTTTCGGCCACCGATTGGTCGTATGCCGTAAACACGGTCTTCAACGCCGGGGCCACGCGCCTGGCGGATGGAACCACCCTGCTTCTCTGCCGGGTGGAGGACCGCACCGGGCATTCGCATCTCTGCGCCGCGCGCTCGAAGAATGGAGTCGACGGTTGGCAGGTGGATTCTCAGCCGACATTCAAACCCGATCCCGAGAATCATCCCGAGGAAGTTTGGGGAATCGAGGATGCCCGGATCACGTATCTCGCGGAATTAAAGAAATATGCGGTCGTGTACACGTCTTTTTCTAGGGGCGGGCCGGGAGTTTCCATTGGGTTGACGGAAGACTTCCGAACGTTCGAGCGCCTGGGCGTCGTAATGCCTCCCGAAGACAAAGATGCCGCGCTTCTTCCCCATCGCATCGATGGGAGATGGGTCATGATTCACCGGCCCTCCACGCCGCTTGGGTCGCACATCTGGAGTTCGTATTCGCCCGATCTCCGGCATTGGGGGGACCACAAGCTTGTGCTTCAAGCCCGGCGGGGCGCGTGGTGGGACGCCAACAAGATCGGTCTCAACACGCCTCTGATTGAAACGCCGCAAGGTTGGCTGATGATTTACCACGGCGTGCGACACACGGCCGCCGGAGGTCTCTATCGTTTGGGCCTCGCGCTGTTGGATTTAAAACGTGTGGAACATTGTCTTTTGCGGGGAGAAACGTGGATCTTCGGACCCGAAGAGACCTACGAGCGGGAAGGGGATGTAGGCAACGTCGTCTTTCCGTGCGGGCTTACCATCGATCCGGATGGGGACACGATTCATCTATATTATGGAGCGGCGGACACGTGCATCGCCTTGGCCAACGCGAGCCTTCAAAAATTATTGAGTTGGCTTGACCAAAACGGCCGCCCCGAACGCTTTCCGGTGTGAGCCTGAGCCGCGCAATCGAATCTCCTAGGATTAATTCCGGGAGCCTCCGTCCCCTTCAATAATTCGGATCGCTTCTTTAGCCGAACTTCGCACGTCTTTGTTGGAATCCTTCAAGGCATGTTTCAGGGCCGGTAGCGCCTGTTTCGCGGCCGGCTCAAATTCCCCGAGGATCTTGGCCGCTTCCGACCTGCCCCACGCGGAACATGTTTTGAGACATTTCGTCAGGTGAGGCACGACGTAGTCCGGATTGGCTTCAATCCTGCTCAGCGCTTGCGCGGCCCGAAGTCGCACGCCTTCGTCCTTGTCCCTGGCCAGAATCGACTTCAACTTGGGCGTTGCGGAATTAGCGGGCAGGCCCAACTTCCAAAGGAGTGTGGCCGAAAGTGCCCGGGCAAGCGGAGAACGGCTCGACAGAGTCTCGATCAATTCCGGGATCGCCTGCTCCCGCATTTCCTCCAATGCATTCGCGGCCGCCGTGTGTTTTTTTGGATCGGGATCGGCCAAATCCTTCGCCCATTCCCGGGCACTTCTTGTGGGCGTTGGAGAGGGTGTGGGAACCGCGGGGGTTGGCGTGGCAACCGGGAACACCGACCGCGTCGGGGAGACAACGGGTGTCGGCGCGGGCGCTGAGACTTGGAAGGCGAAACACGTTCCGGCCCAGCCGAGGACGAAAATTGAAATCCACCCTGCCACAATAGTCTTCCGACGGAACAGTTTAATTTTTCTTACGGGCGCAAGCCAGAATTTCATCCGTTCCTGCCACATGTCCGGGACCTGCGATCCATACCTACCGACGTATTCCCGATTCGTCCAGGACAAATCGGAGAAATCGTCGGTGCGGCGGGCCGCCCATGTATAATGCCGGCGAATCATCGCTCGGGAGAAAGGTTTTTATGGACTGGCGAATTATCGGACTCAATATTGGGAAAGATCAACGACCCTACGTGGAATATCGCCGCCGGCATTTTTTACGATCGACAGCTGTGGAATTCGTGGCGCGACCACGATTCGATTCCGGATCGCTTAAGCTTCATGTTCGGAAGCTATAATGCGGGCCGGAATACTATCCTCAAAGCGAAAGAAACGGCGCGGCAAGAGAATCTTGACGATCGCGTCTGGCCCTCCATTGTGGTCGTGGCCCCCAAAGTTCCGCGATGGCGGCACCGCCAAACTCTCGAGTACGTCCGAAAAATCGAGGGAGGTTACTCGAATCTATGCAGCTCGGAGAAGGGGTTCAGCGATTTTTTGGGCCGGTGAGATCGTGAGATTCTATTTTCATTGTGGCCTTCCATCCCTGCGGCGTGGATCAACCGGAATCGGAACCCGCGCTCCGGCGACGCGAGGCCGATACATGAGGTATATTCCCTTAAAGAGCTGGCGGATTGGTTAATGTGTCACTTTCTTCCCTTTCGTTTCGGGGAATAGCCAGATCCACGTACCGGTGAGAATCGCGAAAAAGGAAGCCAGGAAAATTCCGCCGCCGAGACCGTAGCGATGGGCCACTTTGGCGATGATGACCGGCGTGAAGAACTGCACTCCGCGGGCAAGATTGAAAGCCGCGCCCATCGCGGTGTTGCGAATGGACGTGGGGAAGAGTTCCGAAAAGAGAGGCCCGTAACCGCCGAACATCCCGGTGCCGAATCCCACCAGGAACATGAATCCTAAAATCACGGGGGGATATACGGCGACCCAGTTCCAAAAGATCGTGATCATCGTGAGTCCGAGAGCCATCAGAAAAGAATAGATCGAATAGGCCGGCCTTCTTCCCCATCGGTCGGCGCAAAACCCGAACGTCCAGTAGCCGAGAAATCCACCGCTCTGCGTGATGAGCATCCAGAGAGTCGACTTGGCCAACGAGAATTGCCTTTGTTGGTGCAGATAGCCGGGGAGCCAGGAATAGGTGAACCAATAGGCGGACATGTCGAAAACGGCCAGGACCAACGAAAGGAAAAACAGTTTTCGGAAGGGCGCAAAAAAAAGACTCAGAAATTTGCTCTCCGAAGGAACCGTTCGTTTGCGGTCCAACCAGACGTCCGACTCCGGCATGCTCTTTCGGATGGCGATCACCAGGAGCGCGGGAAGGATCGAGATAAAGAAAGTCGCCCTCCAACCGATGAGCGGGGCGATCAGGCCTCCCACCACGGAGGCAAGGGCGATTCCGACCGGCGCTCCGGTCTGAACGTACGCGCCGTACCGCCCACGCATGCGGGGAGGGAAGGTTTCGCCGACATAGGTCTGGCCCGTCGCCCATTCCCCGCCCACGCCGAGACCGGTGATGATTCGAAAAACGACGAGCGTTGAAATATTCGCCGACAAGCCGCAGAGAAAAGTTCCGAGACTGTACGTGAGGATCGTCCACTGAAGGACGTTCCGCCGGCCGTAACGATCGGAGAGGACTCCGAATATCACTCCGCCGATCGCCGTGGCCGTAAGCGACGCGCCGAGAACGTAAGCGAGTTGTTCGTTGGACAGATTGAACTCGGCGCCGATCGGAAAGGCGAGGAAGGTATAAAGAATCAGATCGTAGAAATCGAATACCCAGCCGGCCCAGCTCAACCAGAGAATCCGATAATGCGTACGGGTGGGACGCTCGTACTCATTGAGAAGTTTCTTTGGGGTGTCTTTCACGGGCTTCAAAATTCTATCAGACAATTCTTTTGTCTAAGATTGTTCTCACATCTAGCGGAAATAGTTCGAGCCTCTATTGCGAACGTTCGGTATTTGGACTATCCAGGGAACCGATCATGCGTATTTTGGAGGCAGCCAATCTATTCATCCTTGGGTTTTGCTCACTTTGCCTTTCAACCGGCTTAGCCCAAGACAATGGAGGTGCGAACATGGAATTCAAAATTCAGTCCAAGAACTTCGATCACAAGGGAAAAATCCCTTCCCTATACACCTGTGAAGGGAAGGATATCTCGCCGCAACTTTCATGGGCGGGAGCCCCCACGGGAACCAAGAGCTTTGCGTTGATATGCGATGACCCCGATGCTCCCGATCCCAAAGCTCCCAAAATGACCTGGGTGCATTGGGTTCTCTATAATATACCGGCGTCGACAGCGGAGTTGAAGGAAGCGGTTCGTGCGACGGATCTCCCGAAAGGCACCAAAGAAGGCTTGAACGACTGGAAACGGACCGGCTACGGAGGACCCTGTCCGCCCATCGGAGAACATCGCTATTTCTTCAAGCTCTATGCCCTCTCCAAGGATCTTCCCGATTTGGGAACTCCGACCAAACAGGGGCTTGAAAAAGCGATGAAAGACAGCATCCTTGGCAAATCGGATCTCTTGGGCACCTACGAGAAGCAAAAAAGGTAGGTAAAAGATGAGTCCGGGATCGGGGCTCACCCATGAACGAAGGAGCCGAGGTGGCATCTCTGCCGTCCATTATGAACTGAGCTTCCCTCCGTCCCTGGAGTTCCAAGCGTATTTCGAGGCGGGTGACCTGCGTGACCGGTCCACGAAAAACGTTGTGCTGAGAACGGAACTTTGGCCGCCCGACGAGTGCTTCCACGCGCCGGGGGAAAACAAGATCGTTCCGTTGCAAGAGATGGCACTTCCGGCTCCTTTATCCCATTGATGATCCACCCGTCTGAAACCAACGCCGGACCGGAACGATGGACCAGCTCGCCGATTACCTGGCGAGGGTCCGGGAGTGGAAGGTTGTATGCCACGGATTAAGACATGGTTCCTTGGAATAGCAGTCCTGCTCCTGCTTCTCCTGATTACTCCTTATTTTTTTCTTGGGTCAATCATCAAAGCAGGAATCAAAAGTGTCGGCCCCAAAGTGACCAAGACGGCAGTCGACGTGAGTCTGGTAACGCTCTCGCCATTCACGGGGAGTGGGCGGATCCGTGGCCTCGTGATCGGCAACCCGGCCGGTTTTAAATCGGAGTCGGCGGTTAAACTGAAGAATTTCCGCATCTCGCTTAACCCGACTTCGCTTGCGAGCGACGTCATTCACGTCCGCTCCGTTCTCATTGAAGCACCGGAGATTACGAAAGAGGGGGCCAATCTGGAAACGATTCAAAGGAACGTCCAAAGTTTCGTGCCTGCCGAATCGGGGCGGAAAGGAGAAAAGAGTTCGTCGACGAAAGTGGTTATCGATGATCTCTGGCTCAAAGAGGCCAAGGTTCATCTTGAACTGTTGGGCCAAATGAACACGATTTCGATTCCGGACATACATCTAACGGACATCGGTAAAAAGTCCGGGGGAGTCACGCCCGCTCATGTGGTCGACCTGCTCCTCGGACGTGTTCTACTTGGTGTCGCCACGGGAGCGACGGATCTGGGTAGATCGGTCTCGGGCAGCGCCCAAAGGATCGGATCCAGGCTCAAAACACTCTTTCGAAAGAAATAGGCGCGGTGGGAAGTGCTTTGATGGTCAATCCCGATTTCGGCGGCACGAAGCCGACGACCTGGAAACGGCACTATCATCTTTGATAATCGCGGAGAGTCGTCGAAAAGGCGGCTGGCGGAGATCCTCATCCGCAATATAGAGGGATTTCATTCGTAATGCATTATTGCGGGATGTGAGCTGCATCCGCCGCCGTAAATTAAGATTTCCCCTCACAAGGTTGGCGGGGGCCCTGTTCTCCTTTATAGAGATGGCGTGAACGATTCGGAGTCCAGAAGCCAATGGAAAACGCTGGGAACCTTGGTCACCTATCTCTGGCCGCCCGACCGGCGGGATCTCCGGATGCGAGTCGTGGCGGCGATGGGATTCCTCCTTCTCGGCAAAGCCGTCAACGTCTGCGTCCCCTATCTTTTTAAACTCGGCGTTGATGCTCTGGCGCCGCAGCCGTCGGTTCTTACGCTGCCGCTTTTCTTGATCGTGGCGTATGGCTTGGCCCGGGTGCTCGCCCAATTATTCGGGGAATTGCGCGACCTCGTCTTCATTGAAGTTTCGCAGAACGCCCAGAGAGTCATCGGCCTGAAGACTTTTCAGCACCTCCACGCGCTACCGCTCAGTTTTCATCTGGAACGGCAGACCGGAGGCCTCTCCCGCGTGATTGATCGCGGAACCAAGGGGATTCAATTCGTATTGACGTTCATGCTGTTCAACATCCTGCCGACGTTGGTCGAAATTTTCCTGGTCACGGCGATTCTCTTCCAGCGATTCAACGCCGGCTTTGCTGCCGTGGTCCTCCTCACGATTGTGTTGTACGTCGGCTATTCGTTCGGCATTACGAACTGGAGGTTGCGGTACCGCCGCGAGATGAACCAAACCGACACCGAAGCCAATACGAAAGCGGTCGACAGCCTGTTGAATTTCGAAACCGTCAAATATTTCGGCAACGAGACTCATGAACACCGAAGATTCGATCGGTCCCTGGCCGCGTACGAAACGGCGTCGGTGAAGAGCCAACTGGGCCTTTCTTTGTTGAATATCGGGCAGGGCACGATCATCGGCACCGGCCTGATTTTCTTGATGGTTATGGCGGGCCGCGGCGTCGTCGAGGGAAAGATGAGCGTCGGCGATTTCGTGATGGTGAACACCTATTTGATCCAGCTTTACCTGCCGCTGAACTTTCTCGGGTTCGTCTACCGGGAGATCAAGCAGGGACTGATCGACATGGAAAAGATGTTCGGACTTTTGGCGGTATATCCCACGATCCAAGATGCTCCGAACGCGAGCAAACTCGTCGTGAATGGGGGCGAGATTGAATTCGACAAGGTCGGCTTTTATTATGCTTCCGACCGCACGATTTTGAAAGATGTCAGTTTCCGCGTTCAGCCGGGAAAATCGGTGGCGATTGTGGGACCGAGCGGCGCCGGAAAATCGACGATTTCCCGCCTTCTGTTTCGGTTTTACGACGTGACATCCGGGGCGATTCGGATTGACGGCCAGGATATTCGGCAAGTAACGCAGGAGAGCCTGCGATCCGCCATAGGGATCGTACCCCAAGATACGGTGTTGTTTAACGACACGATCGGTTACAACATCCGGTATGGGCGTGTCGGGGCGACGGAAGAGGAAGTGCTCGAGGCTGCGCGTTTGGCTCACATTGACGATTTCGTTCAGAACCTGTCGGCGAAATATGAGACTGTCGTGGGGGAGCGGGGGCTTAAGTTGTCCGGCGGAGAGAAACAGCGGGTGTCGATCGCCCGCACAATTTTGAAGAGCCCGCAGATCCTTCTGTTCGATGAGGCCACCTCCTCACTCGATTCGCACACCGAAAAGGACATCCAAGCCTCTTTGTATGACGTATCGAAAAACCGGACGTCGTTGATGATTGCCCATCGCCTTTCCACCGTCGTGGATGCGGATGAAATTCTTGTCTTGAAGGAGGGTAGAATCGTGGAGCGGGGGACGCACGGACGGCTGCTCGTTAAGGGGGGCGAATACGCATCGATGTGGGCGCGCCAACAAGAGGCGGAGCGGTATGAGGAGGAATTTGGCGAGGAAATTCGAAAAAGAGCGGCCGGGTAAAACGATGCTCGTGTTGGTCGCGTGATGTCGGCGGACGGTCAAAGAGTTCTAGAACGGGACCTCCCCGACTACACGGTCGATTCGATCCTGGGGCGCGGAGCCACGTCGACGGTCTATCGAGCCGTTCAAAAGACTCTGGGTCGCTATGTGGCCATCAAACGATTCGCTCCCGAAACCCGATTGTCGGAAGGAGTCTCGAAGCGCTTTGAGCGCGAAGCGGCGATGTGGGCGCACTTCAAACATGAGAATCTGATTCACTTGTACGATTACCGGATGAGCGGGAGCACGCGCTACATCATCTTGGAATATTGCGATGGGTTCGAGCTTCGAGAACTGTTGTCTAAAACGGTCACGCTTCCGGCCCGCGTCGCGACGGCGATCGGCATTCAGGCTTTGACGGCGCTCGAATATCTGCATCGTTACGGGGTCGTGCATCGCGACGTGAAGCCGGGAAATCTCTTTGTCACATCGGAAGGGATCGTCAAGCTGATGGACTTCGGCATCTCTCTCTGTCCGGAGCTGGAGCCGATGACTCAACCGGGGCAGATCCTGGGCACCCCAGCGTACATGTCTCCGGAACAATCGCTCGGCCAGGAGATTAATTTCTCAAGCGATTTATTCTCTTTCGGCGTTGTGCTTTTCGAAATGCTGGAGGGATGCACGCCGTTTCGAGCGTCGACCTTGCAAGAAGCCATTGAGGAAGTTCGAAAAGGAAAGTACGCAAAGCCTTCCCGCAAGCATCCGGGACCTTTGCGGGATTTAATCGGGAAATGTCTGCACAAAAAGGTAACTAAAAGGATTTCAAGCGCGACGGAAGCTCGACGCAAACTGGAGCGATACCTCTCCCAGGTGACTCCGCAAGGGGAACGGGTGACGATCCGGAAGTACCTCCTCGAGGAAGGGATGGTCTCTCCGGAGTTTCATCTTTTCCCGAAGGGCGTGACGGAGACCACGGTGGACGGCCCACTGGCTACCGCGTTTTCCGCCATCAAAGAGACCGAAATCGAACCACGGGTTTCTCGATTAAGGCCGTATCTGCTGCTCTTGCTAGCGCTTGCCCTGTTGGGAGAGGTGTACTTTGGACATCCTTCGTTACGCCCGGACTGGATCACGCTTTGGGAAGTCTTGGCTTCGGCAGGCCGGTTTGCCGCTTCTTGGGTGTCAAAATGGATGTAAGACGCGTTCAAAATCAGAATTGCTGAAATGAACCGGCGGTGGTTAAATCCACGAAATGCTGAAAAGAAGTTTGGCTTTTTATCTGGCATCGCTGGCTTTCGGGTGTTCGGGAGATTCGGCCACTACGGCAAGTCTCGATCCTCCGCCGGAGGGCGAGGGCTTTCAATACGAGACCCAAGATATCTCCGTCCCGTTCGGCACCGAAGAGCAGGATTGTTATTTCTTCAAAATCCCGGGCGAAGGGACCGATCCGGTGTACATCAACAAGTTTGAAGTCGCCCAAAACGAGGGTTCACACCATATGAATATTTTTCGTGTGAAGACGATTCTCGAGTTGGATCCCGCGAACGGGGATATTCAAACCGCCTCCGACGGCGTGGGCCCTTGCGCCGATTCCGTGAATTGGGCCGATTGGCCGCTTATCGTCAATTCCCAAGAATCGGGTTACTTGGATTGGAAGCTTCCCGAAGGCGTTGCGGAGAGCTTCGTGCCGGGGGAGGTCATCATGCTTCAAAGTCACTACGTGAACGCCGTTACGCAGCAAACGCCGACCGTGGGTCACGTGAAAGTGAATTTTTGGACGATGCCCGCCGCGGAAGTTAGATCGGAGGTGGGGACTCTATTCGCTACCAAGCAGTCGATCCGCGTTTGCGAATCAAATCCGGAACCGGCGTTCGACGGCTCCTGTCATTTCAGTAATACGGAGCCGATCCATATCATCGGGGCGAACAGCCACTTCCATAGCCGCGGGAAGCAATTCGATCTCTATACCTGGGACGGCGTATCCCTCACGCGGCCGCCGGATTCCGATCACTTTTATCAATCTCTGGAATGGGACGAACCGCCGATGGCCCGTTCGCCGGAACTCGACGCGGTCGTTCCGGTCAACGGCGGGATTTGGTACACCTGTGAATATGAATGGAAGAACCCTCCGGGGGACCTCACGTGCAGCGACGTGAACGCTTTCGATGCCACGTACTTCAATACACCGAGCGATCTTCAGGACTGTTGCTACACGTTTGGAAACAGCACGCAGCTGGCCGAGCATTGCAACGTGTTCGTTTACTATTATCCGAAGGTCGATAACATCAATTGCTTTTGACGGTCCCCATGCAAAATCCAACGACGTGGAGCGCAATTTGTTTGTTGATTCTCCTCTCTAGTTGCAGCGGCGACGACGCCGGCCAAAACTCCAATACCGTGACCACGACGACGTGTGACACGGATTCCGGCGAACGGACGACGGCGATGTTCGGGGATGCAGCTTCGGACCCTCAGATAACCGTACTTGCGCGCCAAGAAAATGGATCGACGACCGATGTCGGTGAAGGGGTGACGATTTCCTTGATGGAACCGCCACAGGGTGGGCGCGTGATGTTTATCGGTGTGAAAGCGATGAACTTCGGCGCATGCGGCGTCCGTTTAGAGGCGTCGTTGCAAGACGAAGCGACGCAGCAGGTTCAGTTTGATAACCGAAGCTTCAATTTGGTTCCTGTCGAAGATGGATGGGGAAGCAGCGCTCTGGCCGATCTTTCGACCTTCTCCAACATCCCTCTCTGTCCGAACAACTGGTCCGATTCGAATATTTATGACAACACGTTTCTTCTAACCGTGACGCTGACCGATCTTCAAGACCGGCAGGTCACCTTCACGGCGCACGTGACGCCGACCTGTATGCCGGGTGCGGAACAGGCGCAGTGCCAATGTTTTTGCAAGACTGGTTACGTCCTGGGTCAATCGTGCAGTTAGCGTCCTGTCGCCGAAATAGACTTAGCAATTTAGAAGTTTTGGGATTTTGGAGTTCGGGTCACTCCAAGGCTTCGTCTCCTCGGTTCACTACGGTCGCTACGACGGGGGCCCCTCCGCGCTTCCGCGATGCGCCACTTCGTGGTGTGACGCGGAAGGCGAGGGACCCTCGCCGAAGCAACCGAGGCGTGGACGAGGATTCGGAGCCCTGGAGCAAGGCGACCGAGGTCTTCTCCGGCGTCCAAGAAATTTAGCAGAACAAAATTTAGGCCAATAGCTTGTTGAATGTGGAGACGAGT
This sequence comes from Bdellovibrionota bacterium, assembly GCA_035292885.1. Classification (NCBI taxonomy): domain Bacteria; kingdom Pseudomonadati; phylum Bdellovibrionota; species Bdellovibrionota bacterium. The sequence continues at coordinate 19,066 of DATDPG010000019.1, forward strand.
TCTTGGAGCGCGGCGGGTCGAAGGGGATTCGACCATAGGCCCCCTTCTTTGAGCGAAGAGCCGACGATCATGGCGTCGGCGTGCGGAAGATATTCGGACAAATTCCGACTTGTGATTCCGGATCCGATCCATACGGGAATATTCACGGCTTCGGAAACCCGTTTCACTTTTTCCGGGTCCGCGGGGGAGGCCGTTTCCTTGCCGCTCACAATGACGCCGTCCGCGAGAAAACGCTCGGCCGCCGTCGCTTCTTGCACGATGTCGACATCCTGCGTGATCGCGTGAGCGGCGTGTTTTTTCTTAATATCGGCGATAATTTTCACGTCCTCGGCGCCGATGGATCGGCGGTAGCGAACAAGGTCCGCCGCGCAAGCGTCGATAAATCCGCTATGCGCGATATGGGCGTAGACAAACGCCTCGGCGCGCATGAACGAAGCACCCACGGCGTGTGCTACAGCGAGGGCCTCGCGGTTGGCGCCGGTCAAAATTTGAATGCCGAGAGGGATGCGCACCGATTTGCGCACCTCCTGTCCGATCACCGTCATGGCGGCGGTTGTCGCGGGATCCGCCGTTCGAGCTGGATACGGCCGGTCATGCATGTTTTCAATCATGACGGCGTGGAAGCCGGCCTTTTCATAAGCCTTCGCTTCCGACACCGCAGTTTCGACGATCGACTTCATCGCCAACTCCGAACGCGGGCTTCCGGGCAACGCACGAACATGGACCATTCCGATAAGGGCCTTCGGAGCGCCAAAGAGAGCCTTTGTCTCTGTCGGTCTCACGCGGGCAGATTAAGCGGGAACAAGATCGAGAGCAACTCCTGTACACCGACGGGCTCTTGGAATAGCCTCGCTCCCGAAAGGAGAAAAGCCGCCATGGGAAGCAAAGGTCGTGAAATCGTTGGAATGGATGTCGAAGAATTAATTGGTCTGTTAAATCGGGCATTCGCCGATGAGTGGTTGGCGTATTATCAGTATTGGCTGGGCGCCAAGGTCGCCAAAGGACCCATGAAAGAAGCGGTGATCGCGGAACTAATGCAACACGCGACGGACGAACTGCGCCATGCCGATATGGTCTCCAATCGAATTGTCCAACTCGGAGGCACACCGGTCACGACGCCGGAAAAGTGGAACAAATTAACCAACTGTGGATACGACGCGCCGGAAAACCCGGATGTGGTCGAGCTTTTAAAACAGAACGTCAAAGGGGAGCAGTGCGCGATCGGGGTCTACAAGAAAATGATGGAACTGACGAAAGACAAGGACCCCGTTACGTACAACATGGTGCTCCAAATTCTGCAGGACGAGGTGCAGCACGAAGAAGATTTGCAGGCCCTTCAGGAAGATATCGGAATGATGCTCAAACCCCGCTGACTTGACAAGCCGCTCGGATTGCGGGATAAACGCCGCTGACAACAGTTTTGTAGGCCCGCCTATCGATAGTTTTTCCGGTTAGATCGTTAATCGCGCTCCAAAACATAAACTTAAAATCAAGATAATCGGATAAGGAAAAGTTAATGACTAAGAAGTTATTTATTGGAAATTGCAGTTATACCCTCGACGAGACGGCCCTTCAGGCCTTTATCGAGTCGAACGGACTTCAGGTTTCGTCCGTACAAATTATTCGCGATCGTGAAACCGGTCGGTCCCGTGGATTCGGCTTTGCCGAACTCTCGGGCTCCGAAAGCGTTGAGAACGCGATTCAAGCTCTAAACGGCAAAGAGATCGACGGACGCCCTCTTACGGTGAATGAAGCCCGGGAGCGGCAGCCGAAGTTTTCAGCCGCTAATTACGGCGATTCAACGGGATCGCGCGATTATCGCGGCAACGGCAAACGTTCCGCCCGCTGGTAAACGCTGAATTTTAAACGGAAGCCTCTTCGGAGGCTTCCGTTATTTTTCGAGCTTGGCCGTAAGCGTAATGTTCGCTTTCAGCACTTGCGAAACCGGACAATTCGCCTTTGCGTCGGCCACCAATTCATCGAACTTGGTTTGATTCGCGTTGGGAACTTTGGCGGTGAGATCCAAGTGCACCGTCGTGATCGTCCAATTTCCGCTGACCTGCTCCAGCGTCAATGTCGCTTGCGTTGAAAGTTTTTCAGGCGGGAAGCCCGCTTTGCTTAAGCGCGCCGATAATGCCATCGTAAAACAGCCCGCGTGAGCCGCGGCGATCAGCTCTTCCGGATTGGTTCCCTTCCCGTTTTCAAAACGGCTTGTGAAGGAATACGGGGTATTGCTTAAAACTCCGCTGGCGGTGCTAAGCGTTCCCTTTCCTTTTTGCAGGTCGCCGGTCCAGACGGCTGAGGCGGTTCGTTTCATCGGTTCTCCTTTCGGGTTTTCCGCTTATACCATTTTCCTCAGTACGGCTCATGGGAAAGGAGCTTTGTCCCGATGGATTTACTCCGTTTCGATTATGGCGTAAGAAAATCGACCGCGGATCCTATGTGCCGAAAGGCTACCGGAATCTTCACGCGGCTCCTCTTGACCGAAGCCAAGCTTGTGTATGCCGCCGAGCCGAATCCCGAAATGCGGGCCATTGCGGAAAGAGACCTATCAAGTTTCCCGAATTACCGCAGTGTGATCGCCACGGCGGAGCATACGAGGGATTCGTTAACGTTCGCGGAATCGATTACGCGATACGGTGCGATGATCTCCGCACTTGAAGCTTTGTTCGAAGCTTATAAGGTGGGAGAAGGGGCTACGATGGAGCTTGAAACCAAGTTATTTCTGGGTGGGTACGAGAGTGGGAAATAAATCGTGAAGCGTAGAAACGAGAATCGACGGAGACCATCGGAACGGCAGGTTGCTTTGGCGATTGATATCGGCGGGACGAATCTGCGCGTTGCGATGGTGTCCCGCAATGGAACGATTCTGGGTCAACGAAGCGAGCCGACTCCGCGTGGGCGCGCGGAGAAGGCAATTTTGGCCCAAATCATCCGATTAACGCGCAATCTTTTTTCAATCGGCCGGAAAATCAAAGGCATCGGCGTGTCCGTCCCCGGTTTCTTGGATCGGTCTGGAAGCACGGTCTCCTACTCACCCAATTTCCCGAACTGGAGAAATGTTCAACTGGCGAAGTCCTTCCGGCGAGAACTTCAAATCCCCTGTTATCTCGAAAACGACGGTAACTGCGCCGCTTTGGGCGAACATTGGAAGGGAGCCGCTCGCGGGTTATCGGACGTCGTTTTTCTCACGTTAGGGACCGGTGTCGGTGGTGGAATCCTGATGAACGGTCATTTGGTTCGAGGCGCGAGAGGGGGAGGGGCCGAACTAGGGCACATCATCGTGGACCCACGGGGTCACCTCTGTGGCTGCGGAAACCGTGGATGCTTGGAAGCCATGGCCTCCGGAACTGCCATGAAGAGGAGAACCGGGCGCTCAGCGGAGGAACTTTTCCGCCGGTCGCGCGGCGGCGACCGGAGGGCTCTGCGCACATTTGAGGAAATGGGAAGAGCGCTGGCCTCGGGAATCGCTTCACTCGCTTTCTGTCTGGATCCGGATCTGGTCGTTGTCGGAGGAAATCTCTCTCACGCGTTTTCGGCTTTTGCCCCGGCGATGAAACGGGAGCTTCGGCGTCGTTTGCGAAATCACCCGGCCCGAAATCTGGAGGTTGTTCGGGGCCGTTATCCCAACGACGCGAGTCTTTTGGGCGCCGCTTATCTGGTGTTTGCCGGGGGAAATCGCCGAGCCTGATCCTTCCACCGTATGGTCAAACGCAAATTCAATTCGTACGCGGAGGAATGGTGCGTTTACATCCTTCAAACGAAAGATGGAAAATTCTATACAGGCGTTACGAAGGATATCGATCGAAGGATGGACGAACACAAACGAACCGGAAAAGGCGCGAAGTTCTTCCGATTCTCGAAGCCTCGGAAGGTGGTTTTTAAGGAAAAGGTTTTGGGAAGATCTCCGGCTCTCAAAAGAGAGGCGGCCATCAAGAAGCTCTCGCGCCGCGCGAAGCTTGAACTCTTAAAGCTCAAATAAAAACCGCCCCTCTCCAGCCGTTACCGGCCAAAGAGGGGCGGGGAAAAAGGATTTTCTAAATTACCAGCGCTTGCCGCGGCCACCGCGATCCCGGTTGCCGCCACCGCCGCCGCCGCCGCCGAAACCACCACTGCGGTTTCCGCCGCCGCTCCGCGGCTCCATCGGACGGGCTTCGTTCACCGTAAGCGCACGACCTTCGTGCTCGGTGCCGTTCAGCTTTGCAATCGCTTCTTTCGCCTCGGCGTCCGTGGACATCTCGACGAAACCAAAACCCTTGCTCCGACCCGTGTCCCGGTCGGTAATGATCTTTGCGGATTCGACGGTGCCGAAAGCCGAGAACATTTCCGTGAGGGAAGTGTCGTTAATAGAAAAGGGTAAATTACCTACGTACAGTTTCTTGTTCATTTGTTTTCCTTCTTTCGAGGATTGTTGCCACGAAAGAGGATCAAAGCACCATGCCGAACACTCCCTGAGGCGACGGCGAATGCTTTTGCCACAATTCGCGGTACGTGTCAATCGGCGCAACGTCACGAGAAGAGTCTGTCTGGTGGTCGTTCAAACTTCAGTCAATCGAATAAATATGCATAGTTTCAAAGACTTCCGGCATACGGAGAATTTAACGCCAGGCAGCATAAATGATCTGGATCATGGTCCCTTCAACCGTTTACCCGGACAGTGGAACAGTGAAGAAAAACAGCTCGGTCATGTTGGACGCCAACGAAGCCGTCGGTTCGATTGCGTACCGCACGAATGAAGTCATCGCCATCTATCCCATCACCCCGTCATCGCCGATGGGGGAATGGGCGGATGAGTGGGCCGCCAAAGGGATGAAAAACATCTTCGGCGATGTTCCGGAGGTCGTGGAGATGCAATCCGAGGGCGGCGTGGCGGGAGCGGTGCACGGCGCTTTGCAGACCGGCGCTCTCACAACAACATTCACGGCTTCACAAGGGTTGTTGCTGATGATCCCCAATCTTTACAAGATTGCGGGAGAGCTGACGCCATTTACGTTGCATGTGGCGGCGCGAACCGTGGCCACGCACGCTCTTTCGATTTTCGGCGATCACTCGGATGTCATGGCTTGCCGGCCAACCGGCTTCGCCTTTCTCTGCTCCAATTCCGTTCAAGAAGCCCAAGATCTGGCGCTGATCGCACAGATGGCTTCGCTCGAATCTCGCATTCCCTTCCTCCACTTCTTTGACGGATTTCGAACGTCCCACGAGATCGCAAAGATCGAGCCGCTTTCCGACGACGATCTGAAAGCGTTGACCGATCCCAAAAGGATTTCCGAGTTCCGAAACCGTTCGCTCACTCCCGATCGGCCGGTGATCCGCGGGACGGCGCAAAATCCCGACGCGTTCTTTCAAGCCAGAGAGGCCTGCAATCCCTGGTACTCCAACTGCGCTTCCGTCGTTCAGCAGATGATGGATCGATTCGGCGAACGGAGTGGGCGGCGATACCGGCTTTTCGATTACGTCGGCCACCCCCAGGCCGAACGTGTCATCGTCATGATGGGATCGGGGGCGGAGACGGCGCTGGAAGTCGTGGAGGAAAGGGCGGGTCGAGGCGAGAAAGTCGGCCTCGTATGCGTACGCCTTTATCGACCCTTCGACGTTGGGGCGCTATGCCGAGCGCTCCCCGCGAGCGTGAAATCGATCGCCGTACTCGACCGGACGAAGGAACCGGGCGGCCCGGGCGAGCCGCTCTATTTGGATGTCGTGTGCGCCCTGCACGAAACGCGTGCCGACGGATCCTCGGAAAAAGCGTTCCCCCGAATCGTGGCCGGGCGGTACGGGCTTTCCTCGAAAGAGTTCACGCCGGCCATGGTGAAGGCGGTGTTCTCGAATCTGAAGCAGGCCGTGCCGAAGAACCGTTTCACCGTCGGAATCAACGACGATGTGTCTCGTACGTCGCTTCCATTCGAGTCGGCGCCCGAACCGCGGCGTGAGGGAGTGACCGAAGCGCTATTTTTCGGCCTCGGATCGGACGGAACCGTGGGGGCCAATAAGAACTCGATCAAGATCATTGGTGAAGGGACCGATCTTTACGCCCAAGGATATTTTGTCTACGACTCGAAAAAGGCGGGGGCGATGACCGCGTCGCACCTCCGCTTCGGAAAGAAACCGATTCACTCGACGTATCAAATCCAAGAGGCCGATTTCGTTGCGTGCCATCAGTTCAATTTTCTCGAAAAGCTGGAGATCCTGGAATTTGCCAGGGCGGGCGCCACGGTCCTTCTCAATGCGCCGTATCCGATCGATCGGGTGTGGGAGCATCTTCCGAAAGAGGCGCAGGAAGCGATCGTTCAGAAAAAACTCCGCGTCTATTCAATTGAGGCGGACAAAATCGCCTTAGAAGCCGGGATAAAGGGGCGGGTCAACACGATCATGCAGGTTTGCTTCTTTGCGCTTTCCTCGGTGCTCTCGAAGGATGAAGCTATCGCCGCGATCAAAGGCGCGATTCAAAAAACGTACGCCAAGCGCGGTCCCGACGTGGTCCGGCAGAACATCGAGGCCGTGGACCAGACTCTGGCGCATTTGCATGAACTGCCCGTGCCGGCGTCGCCGAAATGGTCCGCTCCGCGCCTGCCGATGGTCGCCGGCGAGGCGCCCGATCTGGTGCAGCGTGTGACGGCGCTCATGATGGCAAACAAAGGGGACCTGCTTCCCGTCAGCGCATTCCCGCCCGACGGCACGTGGCCGACGGGGACGAGCCGCTGGGAAAAACGAAATCTCGCGTCGGAAATCCCGGCGTGGGATCCGAGCATCTGTATCCAGTGCAACAAATGCGCGCTGATCTGCCCGCACGCGGCGATCCGTGCCAAAGTTTATTCACCCGGAGATCTCGCTCAAGCGCCTCCAACGTTCAAATCGAACGAATTTAAGAGCCACGATCTTCCGGGAATGAAATACACCATCCAGGTCGCGCCGGAAGATTGCACGGGATGCACGCTCTGCGTGATGGTTTGCCCCGCGAAGGACAAGTCGAATCCGAAACACAAGGCGATCGACATGGTTCCTCAGAGACCGATCCGGGAAACGGAAATCGCCAACTATGCGTTCTTTCTGCAAGTTCGGGAGGCGGATCGGACGAAGATCAAAGCCGACGTCAAAGGTTCGCAGTTTCTCCAACCGCTTTTCGAGTATTCGGGAGCGTGCGCCGGTTGCGGAGAGACGCCTTACCTGAAACTCTTGACCCAGCTGTTTGGAGATCGCCTGATGATCGCCAACGCCACCGGCTGTTCGTCGATTTACGGCGGCAACCTTCCGACGACGCCGTACTCGAAAAATCGAGAAGGGCGGGGGCCGGTCTGGTCGAATTCGTTGTTTGAAGACAATGCCGAATTTGGTTTCGGCTACCGCTTGGGGCAGGACGCCAAAGTCCGCATGGTGCGGCGTCTGGTGGAGACGCTTCAACCCGACTTGGGAGATGAATTTGTACGGCAACTTCTCGATTCGCCGCAGACGACCGAGGAAGAAATCTCCGCGCAGCGGAAACGGGTGGAGGATCTTAAGGGCCGCCTGCGAAAAAATTCGCGGCCCGAGGCTCCCCAACTTCTCGAATTGGCCGACGAGCTGGTGCGCAAGAGCATTTGGATCGTCGGAGGGGACGGGTGGGCTTACGATATCGGCTTCGGAGGCTTGGACCACGTGCTTGCCATGGGGAAGAACGTCAATCTTTTGGTATTGGACACCGAGGTCTATTCGAATACGGGAGGGCAGCAGTCCAAATCCACACCCATGGGCGCCGCGGCAAAATTCGCCATGGCCGGACGCGAACTTCCCAAGAAGGATCTTGGGATGATGGCGATGACGTATGGGCATATCTATGTCGCTCGCGTGGCACTGGGAGCCAAAGATGCTCAAACGGTGCGGGCATTCATGGAAGCCGAATCGTACGACGGCCCGTCGATGATCATCGCTTACAGCCACTGCATTGCACACGGGTACAACATGGCTTACGGGCCTGCGCAACAGAAGCTGGCCGTCGATTCGGGAATCTGGCCGCTCTACCGATTTGATCCGCGCCGTGTGGCCGAAAACCAGCCGCCGCTGCAACTCGATTCGCCTCCTCCCAAGAGCCGGCCGATTGACTACATGCAAGGAGAGACCCGTTTTCGTATGGCCGAGAAAATCGATCCGAAACGATTTCAACGCCTGATGCAGAAGGCGGTTCGGCAGGCGGCCGACCGTTGGTCGATTTACGAGCAGCTCGCCGGCTTGCGGATCCCCAGAGACGACGGTAAGGACGGCACGGGGAATGGAAGCCGTGGCTGACCTCACGACGAACTATCTCGGCCTCAAGCTCCCTCACCCGCTGATTCCGGGAGCATCGCCCATGGTTGACGACCTCGACCTGGTGAAAATACTGGAAGATTCGGGGGCGGCGGCCATCGTCATGCACTCGCTGTTCGAGGAACAGATCGTCGGCGAGACGCTCGGAGCGCAGGCGCACGTCGACAGCTACACGGACTCGTTTGGTGAAGCGCTGAGCTATCTCCCAACTCCGGCGGAATATCAACTCGGGCCGGACGACTACCTCGAACAGATTCGAGAGATCAAATTGTCGGTAGGTGTCCCGGTGATCGGATCGCTCAATGGAACGACCGAAGGCGGCTGGCTCCAATACGCCCGCCTCATCGAAGAAGCGGGAGCCGATGCTCTCGAATTGAATGTCTATTCCGTTCCCACTGATTTAAGCGACGATGCCGCCGCCGTGGAACGGCGGGTGGAATCGATCCTACGGAACGTTCGAAAAACGGTGAAAATCCCGATCGCCGTGAAGCTTTCTCCCTTTTTTTCTTCGCTTCCGCACTTTGCAAAAAAACTTGAAGAGGCCGGTGCCGACGGCCTCGTCCTGTTCAATCGGTTTTACCAACCGGACATCGACCCGGAGGAGCTGGAGGTGCGTCAGACACTCCGGCTTTCGGATCCGAGCGAATTGACCCTCCGTTTGACGTGGCTTGCCGTTCTATCGGGACGGGTGAAGCCATCTCTCGCCGTCAGCGGCGGCGTGCACTCGGGCATTGATGCCGTGAAGGCGACCATGGCGGGCGCGCACGCGGTTCAGTTGGTCTCGGTCCTTCTCCGAAAAGGTCCAAAGTATTTGGCGCAGATTCGACATGAAATGTCGGATTGGCTCGAAAAGAACGAGTACGATTCGCTGGAGAAAATGCGGGGTAACATGAATCTCCTCCACTGCCCCGATCCGAAGGCGTACGCACGCGGAAACTACATCAAGCTGCTTCAGAGCTTCCGCTGGTAGAACGGCATTCCCCGGAAAATCCCTAACCGTCGAGTCCCAGAGGGACGAAGACGGAAATTATGGCGTCGGAGTCGGCGTGGGGGTCGGCGAGATCACCACCGACACGTTGTTCGGCGGTCCCGCGGTCCGGTCCACGCACTGCTCGAAAATACCGCGCTCGGATTCGTCGTTCTCGATCTCGAAGACGCGGACGCAGAGCTGGTCACCCGGTTGGCCCCGGATCTCGACCTCGATCGTATTTTCCTCAAAGAGATTCACTTCGATCGTCTTTTCAAACGAATCGTTGTGGAAATCGCTCGGATCCATGATGTCGCTGTCATTCAACTTTACGAATCCGCTGGAGACTCCGTCGGAAACCACCGTAAGGCGGAACTCCCCGGAAACTTCGTCGCCGGTTCCCGTTCCTTGAGCGCGGCTGTCTTTTTTGAATATGCTGTTCGTCACGAGGTCGTCGGCACGGAACGTTTCCGAAAACCCCATGGTGTCGTTGCTGCAGCGGGACGTTGCTAGAGCCAAAATGCAAACGGTTGAAATTACAAAGAAATTATTTTCGCGCATATTCACTCCTTTCGCGGCCGTGTTCTGTATCAGACTGACGCGTTTATTGCCAACGGAGATACCGAAAACTACTTCAGAGCTTCCGCCGGGAGCATCGCACCCGAACGGCCGGATCTTCTTCCAGCCAGCACGTACAAGACCGAAAAAACAGCGATCGTACAGACCAGAACCGCCCATTCTTTGATGGAGATGCTGGTGAGCAGCCAGAGCATCGTTCCGATGGACACGGCGGCGCAGGCGTGAACGACGATCGTTTTGGATGAAGACCGAGACGATAATCGCGTGCGCTGATCCACGATCCATGCGGCGGCGATACATAAAATGTAAAGAAGCACGGCCGACAAGTTGGCCAAAACCGCGAGCGCCTCGAATGAACTCGACACCGTCAGGACCAAAACCAAAGCACTTTGTGTCGCGATGGCTATGTTGGGCGTCCGATGATTCGGATTTAAGCGGCAAAAAAAGTTCGGTAGAACTCCGCGTTCGGAAAAAGCGTAGAGCACGCGTGGAAGAGACAACGTCATGCTGAAGAGAAACCCGAACATGGACATCGCCGCGCCGGCGACCAAAAACCACCGCCCCGGTTCCCCAAACAGTTCTCCCGCGACGGCTACAAGAGGAGCCTGGACATTTTTGCTGAGTCCGTCCCCGAGGACGGCCTGGCTGACCATTTGAAGGCTCACATACAGGACCACAACGCTGGCCAGAGCGATCGCGAGAGAGATCGGGACGGTTTTTCGAGGATCGCGGATTTCTCCGCTGGGAACCAGGGCGCTTTCGATTCCCATGTACGCGAAGATGAGCAGCATCGCCGTGCGAGCGAAACTTTTCGGCTCGAACGGAGCGTGAATTAAAATGGCCCCACCTCGCAATTCGGGCAGACCGAACGCAAGCAAGGCGAGAAGCGGCAACAACTTGAGCGCGGTAACGATCAATAGAAGCGTGGAACTCTTCTGAACGGTTCGGAAGTTCGCTAAGGTAAGGCCGGCGAAAAGAACCAAAAGACTCCCCGAGCGTACGGTGAGCGTGCCGAAAGCCGGAAAAAGAGCAGCAAAGGAGTCCATGAGTGCGTTGGCCACCGATGCCATTGCGAACGTCCCCAGAAGCCAGACCAAGACTCCAGCGACAAATCCCGGGTACGGTCCAAAGGCTTGCATCACATACGCGTACGGACCCCCTGTTTTCAGCGTCTGTCGGCCCACGAGGGCGAAGCAAAATCCTACGCACAATATAAGCGCGCCGCACACCAAGTAGACGTGGGGCGTCCATGCTCCCGCCTGCAGATAAACAATCCCGGGCAGGCGGAAAATGCCGCCTCCCACCGTGCAGTTGAAAATCGCGGCCGAAAGGCCGGAAATAGCGAGTCCTCGAATGAGGGACCTATTCTCCGTTGTGTTCATGGTACCAACCTCTTTATTCTGCGGTCCACACGAGAAAGTCCTCGCGTGAAAGGGTCCGTTTGTAATCAGGAGGTGAAAATGTGAATGAAATGCGCCGCCTGGGCGCGGCGTTACTTGTGGCCCGCGGGCCAATAGGATCGATACCAAGAAGTCCTGCTGATTACGCTCAACACGGGTAGGAAGCGATCTATCCCAATGGGAGGTAACGAGTCAAGCCGCTATTTCTTCGCTTCAAACGTCTTCGCAAACTGCTCGAACCCGGAACGCCATCGATCGATCGTTGCTTGAGGGCCGGTCGCCTTGAAGAACCAGGGGCCGGAAGGACTCTCGGCGATGGCCGCCAGCATGGCGTATCCCGGTTTCTTTTCGACGGGGCCTCCCGTCATCATCGGCGATTGCGATTCCAGATAGGTCCCCGTGACGTAAATAATCGTTACCGGAAGATCGTTCGCCTTGATCTCTTTTTTCGTTTCCGGTCCCGTTACGGGAGAGCCGTCTTTCTTTTGAAACTGCCCGTACCAGCGCTGCAAATTCGAATCGACCGAGCCGCCGGTCCCGGGAAAATAAAACACGCTCAACGTAGCGTCTTCCGCTCCCTTCGATCCGGGAAGGCGATACTGGTCCCGCCGCATGCTCGAGGAGGGAGATTCTTTGATCCAATCCTTGAGAGCCGTATAGGTGACTTCACTCGCCGATGAAGTGGTCAAAGCGAAAAGAAGCGTTCCGAAAAAGGTCCAAAGGGTTTTGTTCATGCGGGAAGGTTTATCACTTTTTTCGCAGATTACCACTTCCCGCCCGGCTTCGGCGTCGGTTCGAAATCGCAGCGGCAACTTTCGGTCTTGCAGATAGCCCTCGGTTTCGGTCGAACGGACACCGCCCCGCCGCCGCAGCCGTAATCCTTCTCCATTTTACGATTGAGTGTATCGAGTTCCGCCGTTGCCCGCCGGTTCACGCAATCCCAGGCGCCGCACACTCCCTGAACGACCCGACAATCCGCATCCGACTTGCATTCAAGCCAGAATTTCGGAAAGGGGGAGTCCCCGGTCTTTTCCGCAGCCGCCTGCCTCCCCCAGAAAGCGAGAAAAATTCCCAAGGCGATCATTGCAAGGGAGAAAATAAGCAGTCCTCGTTTTATCTTTTCTCGACAAGTTGACATCATTCGGTAGGCTCCCGCCTATGCCGTCGCCTAAGTATAAGTCTATCTTTGCTCCCTCGAAAAAGGATGATCGAAATCAGAACTTCCTGGACTATTGGGAGTTTTCCAGGCGCCACTCCGGCGAGATCTTCGAAGATGAGAAGGATTTGTCGAAGAAGAGGGAAAAACTCGCGTATTTTCAGGCGAATCCCGTTCGTTCGCGAAAACCGCTGGTTGACCCCGAATCGTTTTATCGGAATTACGTGAAACTCGTGGACGATCCCAAGACGCTGGACCGAAAGACGCTCTTACTCACGTGCGTTTATAAATTCGCAAGGCACGAGTGGGTCGGAATCTCCGGCGCGTGGGATGCGATCCCTTCGATGGCTCGAACGAAATCGGTCACGGACCGGATCAGCCGATACCATTTAGCGGAAGAGTTTTGCCACGTGCGATTTTTTCATGAAATGTTTCGGACCTTTCATCTCGACCGGGTGGAATGGGTGCCTTTGGGGCCGCTGATGGGGCGTGTATACCGGCTTTTCCCTTACGTCCCGGAAGCGCTGATGGCTCCCCCCGCGTTTATCACCGAGTTAATGGGGATCACGTTCTATCGGCACGTGGATGGCGCCTTGGACGACATTTTTGCCGATGAAGTCGAAGCCTGTGCGCGCGTGCGTGAGTTGCTTTACGAGATCATGGTGGACGAGATCGCGCACATCGGTCAGCGCCGGAATTTCATCGGAAACGTCGGGATTCGGGCCGCGCATCGAATGGTCGGCCCCCTCTATCGAATGTTTTACCGGGACATTCCGGAAAGCCGCTTGTTGTTCAACATCGATCAAATGGTGAAGGACGGCGAGGATTTCGAATACGGCTCGATATCGCCACAACTCTTGGAACGTTCCTGGATTCCGTCGTACTGCAAAGCGATGTAGCTGGCTGGCGCGGAAGTCCGGGCCGGCTTTACCAGTCGATCGGCTGTACGGCGCTGTCGCCCACAAACTTCGTAATCACGCGAAGGATCGGATTGTGATCGTTCTTTTTGAACTCCTCCGGTGAGACGTAGGCGGTGACTTTTCCGAGCTTCGTGCCCTTGTAAAATTCAACCGACCGGAGACTGATATACTCCACGTCGACGTCAAACAAACCCCGGCTTCCGAAATCGCCGAAGAGATCCACGCCTGAAAAATTCTGGGCCACAAGATTCCCGTTCTTCCGTAACCGGAGCGTGAACGAGAACGACGGTCTGAAGATCAGCGCCTTGGTTTGCTGGCAGCGGCCGCTCTCCCAGCCGAAAAAGCCTGCCCCATGGTTGAGTGCAACGGTAGTTTTGTCTGTTTTGAACCTGACCTCGTACTTCGGTTGCTCCGGATCCCGTCGGTCGACATCGACGCCGGAGATCTGCGCCGGGGTTTTAGCGTCGGAGAAGACACCGGAAGCGATCAACATCTTCCGAACGTCCAAAGAATCCAGGGGGGTTCGTTTCCCGGCCGATTTCGAAATTCCCGCCTGAATCACGTGGAGCAATCGATAGAATTGTTCCATCTTGGTCTTGACCAAAGCGAGATTGAACGTATCTCGGACTCCCTGCGCGATAGCGGGAGAGACTTCGAGCGCCTTTTGACCGTTGGCCGTCTTAAGTGCGCCAACGGTCCCCAGTAGCTTGTCGACATCCACCGGCGCCGGGTCGGTGATCGACTCGATCGGCCCCGGGCATGGGTTTGTCGCAGGCGGAGCCGCGGCAACACTCCGCGCCGCGACGAGGAACGTCGCTAAAATGAAACAGATGCGCTTCATATGCATTTGTGGAACACGGTACGCTAAGGTTGTAATTCGGCCAAAATCTTCGGATTTTCCTCCTCTTGAGCCAGCAAACTGTGGCACGTGTCGCAATCGTCGGAAATGGCCGCGCCGCCGGCGGTTTTATGGTCGCCGTCGTGGCAGCGTTGGCAGCCGGGGGAATTCTCGTGACCGATACGGTTCGTGTAGGTTCCCCACTTCACTTTCATGGCGGGAAAAACGTTGTACGAGTAAAGATTTCCGAGTTCGTCGGCCGCGCGTCCGACGAATTCCTTCTTTTCCGCAGCGACGGCGGGATACTGCTGCGCGTAAAACGCCGTTAATCCCTCTCGGATCTTCTTCCGAGCATCGTCGTGCGAGGAATAATCCACCTTTAACAATCGTAGGCCTTCTCGTCGGATAAAGGGGAGGGACCGGTCGATTTTCCCCTCTTGGATCGATCGGTCCAGATCGTCCGACGGCATGCGATAGATGTGCGTGGGGCGATTATGACAATCGACGCAATCCATATTTCTCCACTGCAATCGAGCGTCCTTCGGCCTTTCAGCCTGCGTGGCATATTTCACGACACTGCCGTCCGGTTTGATCAGCTCGACGTCATAAATGTTGTCGCGTTTCTCGTCGCCGAGGTATCGGACATTCACGTTTCGATCCACGTGCCAGTGAATGCCGTGGGATTCGCGCCCCTCGATGCCTCCGATTCGTAGCAGGAGAACTGTTTTTAGCTCGGTGTTTTTTTCGTCCTCCTTATAACGCGTGATTACTTTCAGCCGGTCCCCGACGAATTTCTCCGGCCAATGGCACTGCTCGCAAGTCTCGCGCGCGGGCCGGAGGTTATGAATGGGATAGGGGATGGGCCGCGGGTAGAGGTTGAACGCGGTTGCGACCACCTGCCACGAGCCGGAGAGTTTGGATTTAACGAACCAGTTCGCGCCGGCTCCGATGTGACAGTCCACGCAGTTGACCCTTGCGTGCGGAGAGCGGAGATGGGCGGTATGTTCGGGTTGCATCACCGTATGGCAGGTCGTTCCGCAAAACGCGTTGGATTCCATGACGTGCAAGCCCTTATAACTGGCGATTCCGAGGATTCCGAGATTGACGATCGTCAACGCAGCAAAGGCCAGAACGACCTTCCTTGTCCGCTCATTATTCAGATCGATCACGGGCAGGATGCGGGGAAGCGCGCCCTGGGCCAATCTTCTTCGGTACACCCAAATCCCGACCGGAATCAGAACCAAACCGGCGACGAACACCGCCGGAACAATCATGAAGGTTAAAATTCCGAAGTAGGGACCCTTCGAATAACCGAGGGACTCAAACGCGAACAGCGCCAGGAACGTAAATGCACTGGCCGTCGTGATCGTCGAACCCGCCAGGCTTAGCGGCGATTGCGTAACCGTGAGGAAAAAATAATTAAACCACTTCCGCATGCGTCCTGCCTTTGCCACGGGAATCCCCGTGTGAAATCATCGTACGCAGAGCCGTCCCGTAGGACATGATTCGGATCAGGACGGACTCCCTCAAGCATTGGTTTCGCCGATTCTAAGATTGAAGTAAAAGAAAAAGAGGGCGCTATGAACGAAGATCTTCGACGCTTGAAGGCGCGAATGGACGAGCTTTCGAAACGGGTTCGAGAGCTTGAGGAGAAAGTCGGCGTTTCTTCTTCGTTTTTCGACAGCTCGAGTCCTTCCGCCGGCGGGACTCCAAAGACGGCTTCCCCCTTGGATCGAATTTCCAGCGTCGGATCGATCGTTGCGTTGATCGGCCGGACGCTGATCATCTTGGGCGGCGCATTTTTCCTGCGGGCCATGACCTCATCCGGGGCGCTGCCCCCCATGGTGGGCGCCGTCATGGGGCTGTCATATGCGGCCGTCTGGATCGTTTTCTCGAATCGCGCGGCAAAATCCGGCCGAATGGACAGCTCGCTGTTTTACGGGATCTCATCCGCCGTGATCGCTTTTCCTTTGCTTTGGGAATCGACGATCAAATTCGGTTTCTTTTCGCCCGCCGCCAGTGCCGGCGCAGTATTCGTTTTCGCATCCATGTCGCTCGCTTTCGCCTGGATTCGAAAATCCCAGACCCTGGCCTGGACGTTCGCGATACCCGCGGGCCCTCTTCTTTTGGGCCTTGCCTTTGGAACGGCCCGGCCGGTGCCATTCCTGATTCTACTTCTGTTGTTGGGATTGGGTACGCTTTGGATGGCGTACACCCGGGATTGGCCGACCCTCTCGGCTTACACGGCGGGCGTGGCCAATTTAGGCATGCTCGTCTTCGGGTTTGCTTTTGTGGCCCGCCCCGATTCGGAAGCGGTGGCGGGAGTCGGCCTTCTCACATTTTCCGTCATGGAGACGGCTTTTTTGGCCGCGTATCTCGGAAGCTTCTCCATCCGTCTCTTTAACCAGAATCGGGCCGTGCACATATTGGAAATTCTCCAGTCCTTGGCGGCGTTGACGATCGGACTGGGGGGGATGTTGGCCGCCATTCGTTTCAGAGAGTTACCCGGAGCTTGGCTGGGAGTCTCGTGTCTATTATTCGCGGGAGCGAGTTACGCGGCGTCGTTCGCCTTCTTGGAACGGAAGGCGGAGACTCGGCGAAATTTCTTTTCCTACACGACGTTGGCTCTGACGCTCGTGATCGTTTCCATTGTGGTGCTGTCGCGTGGCGCCGATCTTGTTTTAGCTCTGAGCTTTGTGGCCCTTTTTGCCGCCGGTCTGGGGAATTGGAAGGGACGCGGGACGCTTTGCGTCCATGGCGCCGTCTATCTCGCCGCGGCATTGCTCGACTCCGGTTGGGTGGCGACGCTGGTGGACGCAGCGATGCGCCGAGAGGTCACGCTGGAGGCTTGGCTGAATCGGCCCATGCTGACGGCGATCCTGGCGTCGATTCTCATGTTGGTGATCGCCAAACCTCCTCGAAAGCGGGAAGGGTTGCTTGCGAACCGGCTCCCGGGAATGGCGGCGCTTTTCGCCGTCGTTTTCACCATCAATGGCTTGATCACGTCGCTTGCGACGGATGTTCTCTCGGCGCGATCGGAGGGGTCGCTGCATGTCTCGGCCCTGGCTTCCGTTCGCACGATGACGCTTGCGATCTCCGCATTGATCGTTGCGTTGGTCGGTCGTTGGAAACGGAATCTTCAGGCGGATTGGCTGGCGTACACGCTTCTATTCCTGGGCGGCGTAAAACTGGTCTGGGAAGATTTTCGGGTCGGTTTTTCGACGACGCTGTTCGCTTCTTTCGCCATTTACGGCGCGGCGCTTATTTTGGCGCCGAGGATTTTGCGGCGGACGTCGAGAACACCCGGCGAATCGTAATTTTCAAAGACCCCGATACACTAGTGAACCATGAATCATAGGCGAAGCCTCCTTTTGTTCCTGATGTGCGCGACCGGATTGATCAACTTCCGAGTTGCGATGGCCGTCGAACAAACCGTCGTCCCGAAAGTGACGTTCTATACAGGGGATTTTCTCCGGACGCTGACAGCGGGCGGATTGACGTACATGGTGGAAACCGAGTCTCATTGGGGTGCAACGGCTGAAATGATCCTTGGCGGTACGGCGACGGATCAGGGAGCACGACCGTTTGTTTCGGACGGCGAACTATTCCTCATCACCGATCTCGGCGTTCTTTACGGAATGCCGGTTCGTCTCGGCCTGTCGGAGAGTGCGTGGACCGGAAGTCTTTATTCGACCGCCGGCCCGATGCGTATCCAACTCGGAGATGTGACGGGCTGGGGAGGTTTTCTCGGCGGTGGCCTGGACATTCACACGCCGATCCGCTGGCTCGGGATCAATTTCGATGTAAAAAACTTCTTCTATTCGGTGCCGAACCCGAACGGCGGAAATTTCAACGTGGACATCGACCTGACGGTTGGCCCGTCGTTCAGATTTTAGTTGGTCGCTGAACAAGCGTCATCGATGGGAGAATTTACCCGATGCAATTCGAAACAAAAGAAGTCAAACCGAAAATGTGGCCGGAGATCGAACGATTATTCGGACTCCGGGGCGCCTGCGGTGGCTGTTGGTGCATGTTTTGGCGGGCGGAAAAAGGGGAAAAATGGGATGACATGAAGGGTGAGATGAACAAAGAACGGTTTCGGAAATTGATCCGATCCGGCCAGGCACATGGGATTTTGGCGTTTGCCGATGGAGAACCGATCGGTTGGTGTTCTTTCGATCGCCGGACGGACTATGCACGATTGGACCGGTCCCCGAGTCTGGCATGTGCGGATGCCGATCGTGTCTGGTCGATCCCCTGTTTCTTTATTCAACGCGGGTATCGAAGGCAGGGTGTAGCCGGACTTCTCCTCAAGCGTGCAATCGCCGCCCTCAAGAAGCGGAGAGCGAAAATAGTGGAAGGGTATCCGGTGCGCCCCTCTCCCGACGGGAAGCCGACCGCAGCCGCCTTTACGTATACGGGCACTCGACCGATGTTTCTAGAGGCGGGTTTTAAAGTCGTCGGGAACCGAGACGGAGGGAAGCAGCGTGTGCGTAAAGCGCTGTAAGAACTAACCAGGCACCGTGAACTCCGAAAGATGCCGAGACTTATCTTTCTCGGACAGAAACGAAGCTTTGAAGGAGTTTTGGGCCAGCGTCAAAAGATTGTCCTTTTTCAGTCCGAGCGCTTTTTGAGCCGCCACGAAGTTCTCGTTGATATATCCCCCAAAATAAGCGGGATCGTCCGAATTGACGGTGACGCACAGCCCATAATCGAGCAGCCGTTTAAGGGTGTGGTCTTTCATCTCGTTAAAGACGCGCAGGCGAACATTTGACAGAGGACATACGGTGAGTGGAATGTGTTTCTCGGCCAAGTATCGGATAAGCGCGGGGTCTTCCAGACAGCGAACGCCGTGATCAATCCGCGAAGCGTGCAACTGCTCGATCGCCTCCCAGATATATTCCGGCGGGCCCTCTTCTCCCGCGTGCGCCACCGTTAACAAACCTTCCGACCGAGCCAAACTGAAGATTTTCGTGAACTTACTCGGCGGGTGCCCCACTTCGGAGGAATCCAGTCCGACTGCGACGAACCATTTCTTGAACGGGAGGGCCTCTTCGAGCGTCTTGAGCGCATCGTCCTGGCTCAAATGACGAAGGAAACAAAGAATAAGCCTCGTCGAAATGCCTGATTTCGATTCGGCGTCTTCCTGGGCTCGCCGCAGGCCGTGAATCACGGTTTCAAAAGCGACCCCGCGTGAAGTGTGCGCCTGGGGATCGAAAAAGATTTCCGCATGGCGGACATTTTGCGAGTGGGCCTTTTTCAAGTAAGCCGTCATCAGGTCGTAGAAATCTTGTTCGGTTTGAAGAACCGACATTCCCTCGTAGTACACGTCCAGGAAAGATTGAAGGTTGGTGAACTCATACGCCCGCCGAAGCACCGCTACGGACGCGTGCTTCAATTTGATTTGATTTCGCTTCGCTAAGGCGAAGATCTGTTCGGGCTCCAGCGAACCTTCGATGTGAATGTGCAACTCCGCTTTGGGGAGTTTTTCGATGAACCCCTTCACGGAAGAAAGACTTACCTTATAAGTACCGGAGGAATCAATGACGCCGACAAAAGAAGACCGAACACGAGATGAAGTTGGGCGGTCTTTGCATCAATAAAAGCGAACGCCGCGGCTTCGATCTGCTCTTGCCTATCCATCATTCGATGAAGTTTCCACGCCACGGGGATCGTCAGAAACGTCACCAGGGCGACCGGTGTCAGGACACTGACGGAAACGAGGGTGGCCACGGAAACATAAGCCCCGATCAGCAGCAGCGAATAGAATGTCCTGGCGCCGGAGGGTCCAAGGATTCCGGCCCATGTTCGAATCCGGTTCTGGCGGTCGATGGTGAGATCACGCGTGTTGTTGGCGTGGAGAATCGCATCCACGAGGAACGTGATCGGGAGCGCAATGAAGACCGACTTCCAAGAAAAATGTTGTGTTTGAACCATATTGCTTCCGAGGACCACCAACGGCCCGAATCCAAGAACAATCACGAGATCGCCCACCCCGCGGTACTTCAGATGAATCGGATAGGCGGTATACGTGAAAGCTAAAAGAACCCCGACACCTCCGAGGAGAGGGACAAACGTCCCCCGGGTGAACGTCAGAACGATTCCGCACGCCGAAGCGATGACAAGAAAGATCGCGATCAGGCGGCGCACCCCGGCCGGCGTCATTTCTTTCGTGGCCAAGGATCCTCGAGAACCGTACGGCCCGGTATCAACCCCTTTACGATCGTCAAAATAGTCGTTGACGAGATTTCCGACGCAGTGGAGCGCTACTACGCCCATAAGCGTCAGGATGAAGGCGGCCGGATGAAACGAAGAGAATCCCAGTTCGCTCACTCCAAGCACGGATCCCAGAAATACGGGGACGACCGAGGCCGGAAGAGAAAATGGACGGACCGCACGCCAGTAGCGACCGGGGCCGGTCATCGTTTGGGCCTGGATTCCCGAATCGTTTCGCGAGCCCAGGAAAACGCCGCTACCGTGGACGGAAGACCGATGGTCGACGCTGCGAGAGCGATCACCTGCTCGATTTCCTCTCGTGTAGCGCCCGCGGCAAGCGCCCGCCGTGTGTCCGCGTGAACGGCGCCTTCCAACCGGCCTCCGATGCTGATCGCGAGTTTGAGGAGACGGACGGTCTTGGCGTCCAGCGGTCCGGCCTCTTTCCCCGCTCGGCCCAGGATCTCCCAAGCCTCACCAATTTCGGGGTACCTTTTGATGAAGTCGAAGTAGGTTTTCGGCGGTTTCGGTTGCATGCGTCACCTCTCGGGAAACATTGTTCTTTTACCGAGGTGCTCGCAGGCGTCAACTTCCACTCGCTGACGCTTTTCTTCCCGTTGCGGTCTTTATCCGGCGCGATGAAGAGGATTCTCTTGCGCGAACCAGTGCTGCGTCGACAGACAGACTCGGCAGACGGAAAGCATCACCGGCACCTCGACCAACACTCCGACAACGGTCGCCAGAGCAGCGCCGGATTCGGGGCCGTAGAGGGCAATGGCCGTAGCCACGGCCAACTCGAAGAAATTCGACGCTCCGATGAGGGCGCCCGGCGCGGCTACAGCGTATTCCACGCCCAAGCGCTTCATCAGAAAGTACACAAGCCCCGAGTTGAAATAAACTTGCAGAAGGATCGGAATCGAAAGAAGGACGACGTGAAACCATCGCTGGGCCAAATTATCGGCCTGGAAGGCGAAAATCATAACCAGCGTCACCAGGAGCGCCGCGACAGAAAAAGGCTGGAACCTCGCGACAAAATGGTGTTCGAACCACTCGATCCCCTTTTTCGCAACGAGAAGCCGACGACTCACTGCTCCGGCCGCGAGCGGCACGACAACAAAGATCAAGACAGACAATAGCAGAACACGGAACGGGACTTCCAACCCCGACGTACCCGACACCAGGAACTTCACAATCGGCGCGAACGCCACCAGCATAATAAGATCGTTTACGGAAACCTGCACCAGCGTATAGCCCGGATCCCCTTTCGAAAGGTAAGACCAAACAAAGACCATGGCCGTGCACGGGGCCGCGGCCAAGATGATCAACCCCGCAATATATTGGTCGGCAAGCTCGGGGGGAATGAACGCCGCGTAGAGAATCCGGAAAAAGAGCCACGCGAGCAAGGCCATGGAAAAGGGTTTCACGAGCCAATTGACCACCAACGTGATCACGAGTCCGCGCGGCTTTCGCCCCGCCCGGACGATCGAGGCGAAATCAACCTTAAGCATCATCGGGTAGATCATGAGCCAGATGAGAAGCGCGATCGGAATATTGATCTGGCTACCGTCGGCGAACTCGAGTCCTCGCAGACGGTCCGTCAAGCCGGGCAAGAATCTTCCCAGCACGACACCCGCCACCATGCAAACCAGAACCCAGAGGCTCAAGAAACGTCCGAAGATTCCCATCAATCGGGGTTTTAGCATAACCACGAATCAAGAGAAGGTGACCGGCGGCGCCGGTTTTCGTCACGATCGATAGAGAAGATTCCGCCCCGTCATTTGGCTCGGTTGATCGAACTCGGCGTTGGATTCGATCTGTTCCTGGTTGAAGTCGACCGATTCGTACGGTGTGGGTTCCTCCGGGGCGAGGAGGGAGGGAGTCTTTCCGTGCCGATTGAAGAAGGACTCCACCGGTTTGTGCGGGGGGGCGCGAGAAACTTGAGGAACGAGAGCGCAGATTCCATCAGGGCCCGGAGGGAGATTCTCTCCAACCAGAGGCCGGATACATGAACGTGAAACAGCCAAAATCCTGCGCACGGCATCCGATCAAGATATGCGTTCTTTCGAAGCTCGCGCTTTGACTGGCGGGGACTTGCGAAACTGGTTGGTTGGAGGTGCGGGGTGAGATTCCTCGAGTAGGTCGTCGCCAGCGTGGCCGCCGAATTGACAAAATTCACCCGCAAAATGAGTGCTCGCCACGCGTTGCTCGATGTTGCCTCGGGAGGGATTGGAGCTTCGAGAACCTCAATCCCCTAACGATCTTTCAAGAGAGGCGTGGCCGCTGGCAAGGGAACGGAGTCCAGATAAATCTCGCTGCCTTCAACCTTACCTTGAACCGAGATCGTTGATCCCGTAGAGAGACCAGCGGGGGGTTCTCCGGGAAAATGAAGTTGAAAGATCTTGTGTGAAACCGAGTCTTCGAGAAGGTACATCTTCTCGTCAACGGGATTTTCAAAATTATCGACTTGAAGGATTTCAAGTCGGCCTGTGATGCGGGAAGGATTTTTATTTTGCGCGAATGCAATGGAGGTCTCCCTATATGTGAACGGAAGCAAGAAAAGCAAAAGGAAGAGAAAAGACAGCGCAACAAAACGCACGAGGTGCTCATGGCTCCCTTGATCTTTAGAGATCATCTCCCCTCCACTTCTTGTTATTGGATTCTACAACTACCGCACCCCCCGCCGCCACCCCCTGGGGAGGTGACCGTCACGATCGCACTGTCCGAGGCAGTGAGCCCCTGGTTATCCGTGACCTTCAACGTCAATGTGAAGGTGCCAGCGACCGTGCATTTGATGTTGGTCTGAGAAGCATCAGGCGTCGAGAGTGCGCAGGAGGTTGAACTGATCGTCCACCAATACGAGGCGATGGTACCGTCCGGATCACTGCCGGATCCGTAGACCGTTTTTACCGTATCTTTCACGATGGAAAAGTCAGGGCCGGCGTTGGCTGTCGGAGGTTGCGATGTGATGTTTGAAACGGTGACATTGACCGCGCTGGAGGTGGCGGTATTCCCCTTTGCGTCCCGCGCCACGGCCGAAAGCGAGTGCGAGCCGTTGGCGACAGAGGTTGTATTCCACGAAATAGAGTAAGGAGAGGTCGTGTCTTCCACGCCCAGGTTCACGCCATCGAGTTTGAATTGAACGCCCGCAACACCGTTGTTGTCGGAAGCTGCAGCGGATACGCTGGTGGTTCCCGACACTGTCGCACCGCTTGCAGGAGACGTCATCGAAACGGTCGGTGGGATCGTATCGAGATTTGAAACCGTGACATTGACCGCCGCGGTTGTGGCGGTATTTCCCGCCGCGTCCCGAGCCACAGCCGAAAGCGAGTGCGAGCCGTTGGCTGCAGACGTGGTATTCCAATAAAAATAGTAAGGAGAAGTCGTGACTTCCGCGCCCAGATTCACGCCGTCGAGCTTGAATTGAACGCCCGCAACGCCGATGTTGTCGGAAGCCGTCGCGTACACACTGATGGTCCCTGACACTATCGCACCGAACGTCGGAGATATCATTGAAATCGTCGGCGGGGTTGTGTCAGAGGAGAGATTGGAAACCGTGACATTGACCGCGCTGGAGGTGGCGGTATTCCCCGCCGCGTCCCGCGCCACGGCCGAAAGCGAGTGCGAGCCGTTGGCCGTAGAGGTTGTATTCCACGAAATAGAGTAAGGAGAGGTCGTGTCTTCCGCGCCGAGATTCGCACCGTCGAGCTTGAATTGAACGCCCGCAACGCCGATGTTGTCGGAAGCGGTCGCCGACACACTGAGGGTCCCCGACACGGTCGCGCCGCTGGCCGGAGACGTCATCGAAACGGCCGGGGGGCTCGTGTCCAGGGACGAGTTGGAAACCGTCACATTGACCGCACTCGCGGTGGCGGTATTCCCCGCCGCGTCCCGCGCCACGGCCGAAAGCGAGTGCGAGCCGTTGGTGACAGAGGTTGTATTCCACGAAATTGAATAGAAAGTACCGGTCGTAATTTCCGCACCCAGGTTCCCACCGTCGAGTTTAAATTGAACGCCCGCGACGCCGTTGATGTCGGAAGCGGTCGCCGACACACTGAGGGTTCCTGACACCGTCGCACCGCTGGCAGGATATGTTATCCAAACAAACGGCGGGGTGGTGTCGAGATTAGAAACCGTTACAACGACCGCGCTGGAGGTGGTGGTATGCCCCGCCGCGTCCCGAGCCACGGCCGTAAGCGAGTGCGTGCCATTCCGTTCCCTGGTTGTATCCCAAGAAAAAGCGTAAGGAAATGTCGTATCTTCCACCCAATCGTACCCGTTTTTCTTGAATTGGACGCCCACAACTCCGAAGCTGTCGGAAGCCTTAGCCCACACACTGACGACCCCTGAAACCGTCTCGCCGTCGGCCGGAAACTGCATCGAAACAGCCGGAGGTATATTGTCAACGGGCTGGCTGTTGGAAACGGTTACAACGATTGCACGGGTGGCGGTTGTATTTCCGGCTGCGTCCCGCGCGACGGCAGCAAGCGAGTGCGCGCCATTCGGTACAGAGGTTGTATCCCAGGAAACGGAGTAAGGAGAAGTCGTATCTTCCGCACCCAGATTAACTCCATCGAGTTTGAATTGTACGCTCACAACGCCGAGGCTTTCCGAAGCTGTCGCCGACACAGGAATGGTCCCTGTCACTGTCGCGCCGCTGGCCGGAAACGTCATCGAAAGGATCGCATCATTGATCACGGGCACATCAACCCGAACCGTAACGCCGTTCGTGTCATGGGAGAGTTGTGTCATCGTAATCCAGCTGTTCGAATCTTGGAACACTCCGCTGTCGACAAGCGTGTCCACAAAGAACGTATTCGAGGATAGCGACTTATTGTAATGAATGCTGGCCTTGTCGGTATATCTTGAACCAAGTGCTGTGTCGTATCCAATTTTTCTCCTATAGGAGACATAGTAATATTCACCCGTGCCTGCTTTAGGAATTTTGACAAGCTGTGGATAGAGTGCCAAGGCCGGTTCGGTCTCCAAGGGCGCCACGGTCACGGTCCATGTCCCTGCGCTGCCGATTTCCATAATCTGCGAGGGAGGAAGCCATCCCATCTGCTCCTTGTGACGCCCGTTGACCTGCCGAAAGATATTATTCGACATCCCCATGAAATCGGTGATGTCTCCATACTCACTATCGTTAACCCCGTCGTTGTTCCAATCCGCGGAAGCGTGTGCCATCCCCAGATTGTGACCGAGTTCATGGGCAAAAATATCCGCGACACAGTATTTTACCCAAGCGCGGCACACACCAGCGCATCCGACGTTGCCCAACCCAGCCCATGTACAAGTGCTGTCCGAGGGAAGAACGTAAACTTTGTGTTGGTATAAGTTCAGATCGATCCCTATATTTACCGCCGCTTCATCAGCTCGCGTTGCCCACGTGATTGGATCGCAAGACTCCGTTTTGGAGCCGGAGATCAATACCCGATACACATCCGATTGCCCGTTGCCGTTGGTGTCTCCGGGGAAAGATACGACGCCGAACGAGGTCTCCCGATACAGGCCGTCCACAGATTGTACCCCTGTGAACATGATGTTGGCGGCTTGGCTCTCCGTGGTGCAGGAGGACGGTGAATCGATGAAATCCACCAGCAGAATGACCGCCCGCCGTACGTTGCTTAAAGCCGCTTCGGAAACCATCGGAGTTTCGAGAACCTCAATCCCCATCGCCTCTTTCGAGAGAGCACCGATCGGCGAATAGGAAACGGCCTCCAGATGAATCGTCTGGTCTTCAACCGCGCCTTGAACCGAGATCATTGAACCCGTGGATAAACCGGCGGGCGGCTCTCCGGGAAAATGAAGTTCAAAGGTCTTGTGCGAAACCGAATCTTCGAGAAGGTACATCCGCTCTTCAACGGGGTTGTCAAAATTATCGACTTGAAGGATTTCAAGTCGGCCGGTTATGCGGGAAAAATCTTCGCCATTGAGAGTTTCAGAATAGGAAGTTTGAAAAGAGGAAGTTTGAACCTTTTCTTCTGGAACCAAATCGGATTTCGTGGCGCTCGAGCCGCAGCCAACCACAGGTACAGCGAACAGGAACGAAAGAGCCAAGAGGAAACCGAGTAGCGCGGAAGTGTCGGACTCCTTCATTAATACACCCCGGGAGAATGGAGCAATCTTTAAGCCAAGCGGAAGACCGCGAAAAAAGCGTTGCAGGAAGAGGAGATGCGCCGTTTATGGCAACGAAAGTTCACATTGGGTTTCGCAAAAAGTACAAACATCTGTTACTTTTTTTCATACCGTAAGCTCAAGGAATGGAACGAAAACGGAACGAGCCACTCAGTCGAGAGCATCGCGATGATCCTGCCTTTTGTATTTGGGGAAGAACCTAAACATTTGAACCGGCCCCCTGATTCAATTGGTGGCGACGCAGGGAAAGGATTGCGCGAAGCAGGCGCGAAGGGATGTCCTCTTAGTAATTTTGAAAACTCCGGCGGTGGTATGGAGTGTGGGATGGGCGTGGCCAAAGCGAGGGAAGGGGGACTTTGAGGGAACGGAGGGTCTGCTGGAACCCTAAACAAGACGAAATCCAGCCAAATCCAGGGAAGAATCCGAGTGAGGGACGTGAAAGCCGCTGTTCGGCCAGCTCATCAGGTTCGTCGCGACGTCATCCGAGAGAACTCCCGCTTCGTGCAGGCGGGAAATCAAGGTGAAGCGAAAGATCTCCGCTCGGCTCTGTCGGCCCACGGGGAGGGTCTCGGCTTTGCGCCTCTGCACGCAGCGGTTCCATTAAAGGTCCGTTGGGATAGTTGGATTCCGGACCTTTTGCGCGACGGGTTTCAGTGGAAGAACATCAAACTGATGCTGGGAGCCGTAGCGCTGTTCATGGTCTGGACGATTGTCGGCCAGGAAATGTTTCGGTCGGTGTTTTACAAGAGAGAAAAAACATGGCGTTTCCTTATTCCCGTAGAAAAAACTGCTGCGGACTCTTGCGGGTCTTGGCTTCGTCGGTGGTTTCCTCGGGCTCTGTACTTTTCTGACCAGAAAAATGATTTCGGATGGAGCCTGAATGTCGGGGGAGAGTGGAACATGAAACCCTGGATGAAGGTCGATAACTTCCGGCTCCTTGGCGAAATCAGTCAACACCGCTTTTTTAGCAACCGCTTGTCGTGTATTAGATTAAAGCCGAAAAGCCGATGATGAATCTGCTTTACAACGTTCTCTTGATTTCAGTGCTGCTCTTCGATCTATGCTTTATCGCTTACCTTTTTTGGGACTTATTCAAAAGATTATGAAGCCAATAGGGCCGCAAGCGTTTGGGGATCGAAAAGGTCCAAAAGCGCTGCGACACGTCCGCCAGGGGGTGTTCGATCAGGTCTTCCGCCCAGAGGAGAATTCGCTTTTGGTGGCACGAGGGACAGAACAGTCGGGTCTTTCAGGAAAAGGGAACGATTCTTTTCTGCTCACAGGAATCACACGAATAGACGGCCACCCCCTCCCGGGGATCGCCACAGATCAGGAACCGATCGCCCGTGTGGTCGACGCATGAACGAAAGAGGCCGAGCAAAACCTGAAATCGGGTAGGGTAGACCTTCTGGAAGTGGGAATAATGATCGTACAGGACGCGATACACCCCGCGGAGGAGGGGATGGAGATCGCCGTCCTCCCCGAGGGAATTTCAAAACCAAAATCTTAACGTCGATGGTTAGCGCGATGATTTACAGACGTTCTGAAGAGTTGGATTGGTTACCTGCGAACAGAGCGAAAGGTTTTGTAGCCCTTTTGCAACGGCCACAATGCAAATGTCCTTTTTTTGATCGTTCTGTTCGATTTTTCGACAGTACAAAACATCATTCAATTTTTGGCCCACCTTAAAGAAACAGTCGTTTTTCGATTCGAGTGTCCCAAGAGACGGACAAATAGACGAATCTCCATGTTCCTGAGCAATCAGGACTTTGCATTCATCACTCCACCCCGATTGTTCACAGAGAGAATAGGTCTTTGTCGCCTTGGCCAAGGACAGATAACATTGTTGCTTACGGGAAAGATCTGCGATTCTTTCACAAGAAGATGGTTCCTTATTTTCGATTGCGCGATCTGTTACCTTCTGAAGAGTCGAGTTCTGCATACATTCATCGACGAGGCGCTGATCTTGAATCTTAGGGCATATGGTCGAATCTTTAAGTCGTCCTGCTGCGTAGACAAAACAAAGGTCCTGAAGATGTCCGTCGTGGAGTCTATTGCAGACGGTTGGCTCATGTGTCCCTACCGCTATTCCAGAAAAGCACCCCAGCTTACTCTCATTGTTTTGAATCTTTTCGCAGGTAGTAGAGTCTTTGGAATCGATCCCTACTTTGCTCCAGCATCGATCTCGCTCAAATGAGGACGTTTTCTGGGAGCAATCCTGACTGTAGGAAGTCGACACGAACAATAATAGAGCAACTACAAACGCAGATATATTTTCACGACCCATTTAGACAGGCTACACGGCGGTGTAGGAATTTCTAATGAAATTAGTCGATTATGGCAATCAACGGCTTTCGCGATAAACCGCGTACTGCATGGGCGTTTCCCAAAGGCGAACCTCAACAACGGGAAGTTCTTTGGCGCGCGCAGTTTCAAATATGAGTTTCGCGATGTTTTCCGCCGTCGGATTTTCGTTCATCAAAGAACAGGGCTCTTCCATTTTTTTAAGGATTGGAACCAACGGATCCGAGTCCGCAGGGAAACCGAGTTTTGGGTGTAGGTCAGTTGGGATAACGAGACGGGGGTTCGAAAGGCATAGGCCAAGCGGCGGGTGAGCTGTTGCCGGTCGGAGGCGGGGAAGGAATCCGAGTGGTGCACGTGAAAGCCGCTGTGGGGCCAGCTCATCAGGTTCGTCGCGACGTCATCCGATGCAAAGGGCGAGGGAAAACGTGCGATGGGCCGCAAGCGTTTGGGGATCGAAAAGGTCCAAAAGCGATGCGACACGTCCGCCAGGGGGTGTTCGATCAGGTCTTGAAAGGGTCGAGCCGAACGAAAATCGAGCGCGGCTTTCGATGACGCCGGAGCTGTACGCCGCGGAGCGAGCGCTCAAAATGGCGGTGAAGGGCACTCCGTTTCGAGAAGCGTATCTTGCCGTAGCGAAAAACCCGGCGGCGAATCGGTCGAAACTTTTCCGTACTCTTGCTGCCCTGTAGAATCTCTCTTTGCATTGAAGTCATGGTGATCGAACTTAAGAAGGGTAAACGATCATGGCGAAAGTAAAGCGACTATTGCAAGTGCGTTCCTATCCAGCCTTTGCGTCGACCGCTATTCTTCTGATGCGCCTGATTGCAGGAACCGGGTTTGTTCTTCACGGGTGGGGAAAGATACAAAATCCATTTGCCTGGATGGGCCCGGCCCCTGTTCCCGGTTTCTTCCAATTCTTGGCGGCACTTTCGGAGTTCGGCGGGGGCATCGCTTGGGTTATCGGGCTTTTGACGCCGCTCGCATCTCTGGGAATCGGCTTTACAATGCTGGTTGCCGTCAATTTGCATTTGATCGTGCTGAAGGATCCGTTCGTGAATCCCACGGGGGGGTCTTCCTACGAGCCGGCGCTGGTCTATTTAGGTGTCGCTGTTTTGTTCCTGGCGTTGGGACCCGGGAAGTTCTCTTCGGACGCGAAAGTATTCGGTGACAAAAAAGATCAAAACCATTTCACGCTCAAACAACAATACCATGGTATGAACAACTAGAAGGAGGGCAGGAATGTCCAAAAGAAAATTATTCAGCTTCAGTCTTGTAATCCTGTGTGCGGTTTTGACGGCCTGCGGAGGTGACGACACGTCGGGCGCGGCGGGAACGTATCAGGGCGCGATCGCGTTTGACTCCGGCCAGGACGGATCGATTCAGATCAATGTTCCGGCCGATGCCGGCCGCCTGAACGTCCGTGCGCAGGGGTCGGGAGGCACGAATATCACCGGAGAATGTATTTATCCGGGAGGAACGGTCCCTTTAGAGGGAACGCTTACCTCGTCGAACGGTGCGTTTACGCTTTCGGGCGGCGGTTTCACGTTCACGGGAACACTGAACCTGGACGATGGTACGTTCACAGGTTCGTTGACTCAGGACGGTGTCGATGCCGGGACCTTTTCAGGCGTTGATTCGTCGGTGGACGACGTCCTTGTCTTTTGCGGGACGTTTCAAAGTGAGGATTCGGGTGTCTTCCTAGTGGTGGTCTCCGGCAATTCGGTGACGGGGAGTTATCAAGGGGACTTCGAAGGCGGTAACCTCACAGGGACACGGGATGGAGACACATTTACCGTTCAATCGACCGAGGGGGGTTCAGCCTCCGGAACCATCTCGGGCAATTCGATCACCGGCACCATTTTCGATGAGAACGGTATTGAGAACGGCTCCATTCAAGGGAGCACGGACGGTTGCTCGACTTGAGTCCTCTTAGTAATAAGGAGCGTGCCCTCGGGTGACTCCTGCTAACGCCCTGGGCGTTGATCGATAGAATCCAAAAACGAGGATCGGGCGGTTCCGAAAATCGGTCCGGCCGCCCGGTCTGACGAGATCTCGGGTTAGCGCAACGTGCGCCTAAAGATGGAATTTTCCAACGGGCGACCCGCTCTTCCAGCGGACCCCGCTGAAGATGATCGCCGCGTCATACGGTCATTCAAGCCGGTATTCAATCCACTCGCTGACGCTTTTCTTCCCGTTGCGGTCTTTTTCCTGTCCGTCCCATACGGCGATGGCGAGCTCGCCGCTCTTGTCGAACTTCGCGTCCGCGCTATCTTTGCTCGCGAGGGAGCGGCGGAAGACCACATGCCATTTCCCATCCGAAAATGTACCCAACCCCTCGATATTTTGCGCCTCGACCGGCTGAGTGGTGAGCGTGCTGAAGCCGGTGGCGTTCAAGTCTTCGACCGGATATCTGCGGGTCGGCCACGAAAAACGGTTCCCGGCGGCGACCGCCGTGAGATAAGGCGTTGTCGACTCTAACCCCATAAAGGCCATATCGGTCGCCATGTACGGATAGACATCCGCGAGCTTCCTCTGCACGCCGAGTTCCCTCTGCCAGGCCGCTTTCCAGTGCCAGATATTCACCGGGAGATTTCGCTCGCCCATCGTGTAGATGGGTTCGCCCTTCGTCGGTTCCAAGGGGAACTGGATCGCGCTTCCGTCTGAAAACGCGTCGACGCTCATGAAGTTGTCGTCTTTTCGCGCGCTCGCCCATTCCAAGAGGAAAGCGATTCCTCTTCCGTTCGCAATGGCCCGAACGGCGGCATTGTCGGCGAAATGTCCGGACGCCCAAAGAGGTTTGAGCGGGACTCGGGTGACGG
The DNA here is from genome assembly GCA_035292885.1 of Bdellovibrionota bacterium. Lineage (NCBI taxonomy): Bacteria > Pseudomonadati > Bdellovibrionota > Bdellovibrionota bacterium. Next base: position 50,671 of record DATDPG010000019.1, read on the forward strand.
GAGCTTTATCCCAAATGGGATCCGGATAGGCCATCGCGACGCGATCGACCCGGGTCACCTTGACCTGTCGCTCGGCAATCGGTGTGATCGGCACCGGCTTGGAGAGGGAAAGAATGAAAGCGGAGAGCGCCCAATTTTCTTTCGGCTTGAGCACGTCCGTGAAAGAGGGCATTGGCGTGCCGTTGATGCCGGTAATAATCGTGCGATAAACATCTTCCAGGCGCTGGCCCCCCTTCAAATGGCCGCGCGTAAAGTCCGCGGCGCGGATGGGCAGGCCGAAATCGTCCTTTAGGTTTTGAGATTGCGTCCCGAGGCCTTTGCCGTCTGCGCCGTGGCAGACCCGACACTGCATTCGCTCATATACCGCCCGACCTTGAGAGATCAGTTGTTTCGTCACCGCCGGAGCCGTTCCGAGGTTCATCACTTCCGGCGCCGCCTGATTTTTGAACTCGGGTGAGAATCCTTTGATGTACGTGATGATGGCCTGTTTCTCTTCAGGGGTCAGCCGGGGCCAAGCCGGCATGGATGAGCCCGGAAGGCCGTTCGTGACTGTCCGATCCAGGTCCTGATCCGTCGGAAGGGATCCGCTCGACGTCGAGCGGAATTTATAGACGCCTCGCGTGAAATCGCGCGGTTTTGGGAAAAGCAGATACGCGGCGTCCCCAAGGCCGTCGCCTTTTGCACCGTGGCACACGCCGCATTTCACCTCGTAAAGCGTCTTTCCGTCCGCGGCGGAAGCGAGGGCAGGGACGAACAGCAACAGCGAGATAAGCAAAGTCGCTTTCATGATGGATCTCCTTTAAGGCCAAAAAAGCGCAGTTCGTTTTCAACCAGGGCGCGAGTGAACGCCGCGAGCGGAGGCATCAACTTGTTGGGTTCCCGGCGATCCGTGGCATCGAGGTAGGCGAACAGAAATGGAACGACATGCTCCTGGAGAAATCGGCTCCGGGCCTCACGCGAGACGGATGCTCGCTCCGGGTCGTGCTGTTGGAGCGCGACGGCCTCTTTGAACGCAAGGAAGGAAAGAAATTCGAGTTCCAGGCCGATGTGATCCACCCGTTCCTTTTCGTTCGGCTCGACGGCGAACGCCCGGTAAAAGCCGGCCACATCCGCCATGATCTGTTCTTCGCCGAAGAGCTGGCGGTTTCCGTAGCGGGCGCTGTACGGCGGGAAGGTATCGGCCATCACGTATTTCGAAAGATGCTCGAAAAGTTCTTCGAACGCCGACTCTTTGTCCGTCTGTTGCGCTACTTCTTGCCCCCACTGTTTCGCGGACTGCATCAATTCCGGGTCTGCCAATTGCTCCGCCAGCCCAGTTAAATCAGCGTCGGCATCTTTCGTCGCGAGATAGCGAAAGAAATCAGCATCGACCTTTGTGGAAAAAAAGGCCGCCGGAAGCTGATAAAGCCTCGCGAGGGCGAACGCGCGGTCAGATGGAGTTGGCATGTTTCGCCGGCCTTTCATAGACTTCTTCTTCGACACGGACGTCCACCACGTCGCGACCCTTTTTGTCGTATCCGATGATCCGGTCGTTATAGACCTCGAGTTTTTTCCCTCGGATCGTCGTTTCGAACACCTTTTTCCCCTGTTCGATCTTGTATTTGAAAATAATCGGCTGGGCGGCGCGGAAAAGCTGCATGACCGCCAGCGTTTCGCGGGACGGCCATGTGTATTCGTCGATGGCGTGATCGACGCCCGGCCCGAACATCTGAGTGAGATACGGCCGGGGAACCCATCGCGGGGGGATGTAATAGCCGTTGGGTTCGGTCCCGAACTGCGGATAAAGCGGAAGGGCGATCTTCGCGACCTTCACCATGTAATAGAGCGGGTTGTTTCGATCTTCTTTCCACTCGCCGTTCTTGGGATCGATCTTAACGAGCCCTTGCAGACGAATTTTTCCCACGCACGCGCACATGCAGCGGGTCTCGATCGGTGTGCCCGGGAACATCGGTTCGTGACCGGAAATCCGCGGATAGCAGCCGATGCATTTTTCGGATGTGCGCGTGGCTGGCCGATACATCGATTTTTTGTAAGGACACGCTTCCACGCACTTTCGGTATCCGCGGCATCTCTCCTGGTCGATGAGGACAATTCCATCTTCCTTTCTTTTATAAAGCGCCTTTCGAGGGCAGGCGGCCAGGCAAGCCGGATAGCTGCAATGATTGCAGATGCGCTGAAGGTAAAAGAACCAGGTCTTATGGACCGGCAGCTCGGTTCCTTCGGTATGCGCGATGGTTTTCATCAAGCGCGCCCCGCGGGGACTGTCTTCGTGAAGATTGGGGTTCGCCCATTCATCGTCGTCCGGGAGATAGCCGAGCACTCTCTGTTGACCGAACTCCGGCACCAGCCCCGCGGCCTCGAAAACCGTCTTCCCTTCAAAGGTCCCGCCGTTCCAGACTTGCCCTTCCGGATTGGCCTTTTCCATCATGGAAAGAATCTTGACGTCCCAGTGGCGGGGATATCCGCCGTACGGTTTGGTTTCGACGTTGTTCCACCACATGTATTCCTGTCCTTTGGAGAACGTCCAGGTCGATTTGCAGGACATCGTGCAGGTTTGGCACCCGATGCACCGGTTGATGTTGAACACGAACGCGAACTGTTCATCGGGATAAGCCGCGTCGTAGGGGTACTCCATTTCCCGTTTGATCTGCCAGTTGAAGACTTTCGGCATATCTCCTCCTTATTCCCGCTTCGGCGTGCTCTCGTGGATCCAACGCAGGATCGTTTCGCGGCCGTGCGCTTTGTAGAGTTGATGGGTGATGAGATAGAACGGCGACTCGAACAGTTTTAGAATTTCTTCTTTCGGGTGCCCGAAGCGGGCGTACTCCTCAATGATCGTCCGGGCCATCTCCTCGTTGGCCGCCGGATCGTCCGGCATGGGCATTCCGACCAGTACGTTCGGATCGTCGAACTCGAATTCATCCTTGGGCATGATCAACCCCCCTTCGTCAGATCGCCGGTGAGGTACGCCTGCATGAGTTCGTTCTCCTCGCCCGGATTCATTCCTTCACTCCCCGGTTTCCAGGCGCCCATTCCGCCCAGGCCTCCCGGTTCCGCCTTCGTGATCTTCACCAGCGTTTCTTTCGGGACCGTATTGACGGCGTGGTTGTCCGCCTCGAAGCCGAAGACGAACTTCATTTTCGCCTTCGACTTATGGAACAGAGAATCGAGCTGGTGCATCGGAGGGAGCCAGCCGCGCGTGATCGACTGGTGCGAGCCGTATCTAAAGCTCGCCTGATAGCCGGTGTTGCCCGAGAGCGCCCTTCCGTCCGGCCGAGTCTCGTGCGCCTTAACCGTTTTTTCTGTGGCGATGAAGGCGCCGTGCTTCATCATAATGATGTGGTAGGGGTAGGCCGGATTGAATTTCACCCGCAGCATGAGGCGAGCCACGCGATAACGGGGATCGTTCGGCTTCCATCCGGTGTACGGCCGGTCGGCGGGATTCGCGTCGACGTAAACATAATCGCCCTCGTTCAGTTTGAGATCCTTGGCCGCCTTTGGATTCATGTTGATTTCGTATTCCCCGACGCCGGGGGTTCGTTTGTCCATTCGATAGGGATCCCCGAACTGATTGCTCCAGATCGCGTGCCAATCGGTGACCGCCCAGCTGGAATGTGTCGTGTGCCGTGATTTCGGTGTGAGAGCGAAGAACCGATACCCCTTTTCCCAGAGGGGGTTCTTCGTCGCCTTCGCTTCCTTCCATGAAAGTTTTACGTTCCGGACTTGCCGTTCATCCGGGCCCATGGCCGTGCGGGGGATGCCATAGTCGTCCGGCCGGATCCAGGGGTTGGTGGAGACGATGACGTTGGGAAGATACGGCGTCGCTTCCGGTCCCTCGCGGTGGACGATGAAGTTCTCGCCGTACTCCATGACCTCCGGTTCGTCGTTGTAAGCCTGTAACCGTCCGGTCGGCGTGAAAAACGGAAGGCTGTCGTGGATCTGCTCGTAAAACGGGATTCGAGGATACGTTCGGAAGAGCATGAGCGCGGCCCCCGGTTCGCCGTATTTGCCCTTCATAATATCTGTGAGCTGATAACCCTGTGTGGTAGTCGAGCTGTCGAGGAGCCGCTGGATATAAACATCCGAGCTTCCCTCGAGAATGAATTTCCAATACTCGGCGCAGCGGGGGTCGTGAATCAGCTCGCCCAGCTTCTTCGCAACATCGGCCAGGATTCGCGCGTCGTCGTGCGTGTTGTAAACCGGCTTAATTCCGCCTTTCCAGATCTGGAGGAACGGGTTTGAACAGGACGCCGTGATTTCGCGGACGTCCGTTTCGATCCAGGAGTTCGCGGCCAGCGCGATGTCCGAATACTCGACGGAGGCCGTCATTTCGATCTCGTTCGCAACGATCATCTCGACGTTCGGATCCACGTTGAAGATCATTTCGTAGACCCATTTCGCGTTGTTGATGAGGTTCACGTTCGTAAACCACATGACTTTGGTGGGCGTCGGCATATGCGACTTGCCCGTAAAGTTGCGCGGCCCCTTCTTCGTTTTGGCGATCAGCGGCTTGTCGCCGTAATTCCAGTACGCCGGTTCCTCTCCGCGGGAAATTTCGCGGACATGGATCTCCTTCGGTTTGGCGTTCGGATCGACGTTGCAGTGGAACGGATCCTCCGCGACCCACGATCCGAAACCGTATCCCACGCCTTCCGCTCCCTGAAAGAGAGCGGCTTTGTAATTCCCGGCCCAGGTGTAGCTTCCGGCGCCCGGCTTTCCGATGTTTCCCGTCAGAATGAGGGGCAAATACGCCGCGCGGTTTACCTCCGTCGCGTGGAACCAATGGTTGATCCCCTCGCCGACATGGATCGCCGCCGGTGAGATCGTGGCGAAGTCGTCGGCCAGCTTAACAATCAAATCCTTCGGGGCATGCGTGATCTCCTGCACCGTATCGAGGTCGTAATCCTGTAAGTGACGGTGGTACATCGAAAGAAGCGTCATCACTTTCACACTTTTGCCGCCGGTCAGTTTTACCGTCCATTCGCCTTCGAGAGCGGGATCGATCCCTTTCGACGCCAGGGTTTTGCCGACGTCGTCCCGGGTAACGGCTTTGAACGACTTCGAGGCTTCGTCGTAGACAACGTAGTCGGGGAGTTTCGTCCGATTTTCGTCGGTGAGCCCATGGATCTTATACGACGGGCCGTTCTTTAGGTCCGCCGGTTTATATCCGGGGAACAGTTCTGCGGCCGAAAGCCGCCGCGAAGTATCGGTTCGGACCAGAAGCGGAAAATCGGTGAACTGTTTGACGAAGGCAGCATTGTATTGCTTCCGATCGATCATCAGTTTCGTCACGCCGAGCAATAGGGCTGCGTCGGTCTGCGGACGGACCGGAATCCAATAGTCCGCTTTCGTTGCGGGAGGGCTGTATTCCGGCGCGATGCAGACGATCTTGGCGCCTCTTTCCATCGTTTCGATGAAGAAATGGGAGTCGGGCCTTTTATTTTCGACCAGATTCTTGCCCAACTGGACGTGTAATTTGGTGTGCCGGAGATCGTTGAAATCGCAATCGGCCGCCTGAAGACCGTGAACGAACGGATGGCCGGGAGCCTGGTCGCCGTGCCATGTATAATTCGACCATGCTCGCGCGCCTTTGGCTTTGTCCGGTTCGACGCCGCGGACATGGGCGTCGAGAAGTCCCAGCATGTTGGCAAAGCGGTACATTCCATACTTGCCGATGACGCCGAGAAGTCCCATTCCACCGCGTAACTTGAATGTCCTTGTTCCGGCTCCCTCCAGATACGACATCATGTCGGGGTGATACCCCTGATCCAAGAGCCGTTTTTTCCCCTCTTCGCCGCTGTAACGTTTTGCGATCGCGATCATTCCCTTCGCGATATACGTGTTGGCTTCGTCCCATCCGATCGGGTCGAACGTGTCGCTGCCCCGGGAATCGAAATGATATTTCTTTTTGAGTTCCGGAGTCAGGTCGGGAAATCCGTCGTCCGCCCATTGTTTCCATCCCTTGCGGATGATCGGATGCCGCAGGCGATGCGGTCCGTATACACGCCGCTGGAACGTGAAGCCGTTCAAGCAGCCGCGCGGATTCCACGCATACGTCGCCTTGTTTCCGTAAAGGTCTTTGACTTTGTGATTGTCGTAATTCTGCTCGCTCCGCAGAAAAATTCCGTTTCGGACGAAGCCGCGCAGCCGGCATTCATGCGTGCAATTCGGTGAGCAGACCCAGGTGAACGAATCGTCGTATCGGTATTGGTCGAGGTAGACCTTTTCCCAACCGCGGTTCGGGTATCCGGCCAGCGGGTTGCCGACCTCGGTGGTCAACGGTTTCAGTGAGCCGAACGCGAATGCTCGGGGAGCGGAAAGAGCCACGCCTGCGGCGGAGCTGACCTTAATAAAGTTGCGTCGGTTCATCATGTCTCTCTCCTTGGTTCAATGGAAATCGCTGCCGGTTTGGAAACGGTTGAACAGGCCGGAATACAAAAACCGCATCCGTCGCACGACTCGTTGATGTGCGGCCGCCCGTCGATCAGGTCGATTGCCTTCTGCGGGCAGGCCGATGCACACATTCGGCATTCGGATCCCGTCTCGGACGCGCAGTACGAGGAATGAAAAACGGCCGTGCCGATCGGAAGTTTTACCGTTGGAAGCGTGAGAGCGTTTCGATCGCATGCGGCCGCACAAGGATAACCTTCACAAAAGAGACAGCCCGATCGGTCGAAGCGGAGAACGGGAAGGGGCGGATCTCCCTCCAGATGAATGAGATGTTTCGGACAGCCCTCGACGCATCCGCCGCAGGCATCGCAAGACGAGAAGAGCCGTTCAAAGTTTTCGGTGCCCGGGGGAAAGATGGAACCGCGAGCTTTGTGAACGACCTTAGCCCGGACCGAAGAAGCAAAACGTCCGGTGAGGAAACGCCGGCGTTCGAGAGAAAAAGGGGACGCCATCAATGAATCTCTTGGGCCAAATATCCTTCCACGCAGCGCTCGCACGCCCCGTTCTCCCGCCTCCATTCGGGCGAATCGGTTCGGACTCGCGCGGCCACACGATCCAGGTCGGCCGGATCCGCCCAGGCCGACGTGGGAAATCCGCAAAGAGGGCAATGGGGCGTGCCGGCTTCATCTTCCGCGAAAGAGAGGAGCCACTCTTGTGTGGGATGAGCCTCGCGCCGAATCGTTTCGGCCAGAGTGCTCAATGTCTCCGCCGTTCGTCGCGGATAACAATAGGAAAGCCGGTGTTCAAACTCTTGCCGAGCCGATCCGGTGTCGATCCCGAGATTCCGAAGGCGGGCTTCGACGGACATGGACCAAAGAAGTGAAAACCGCTCTTGAGCCGCTTTTTGTCCCGCGGGTGTTGCGGAGCGCCACGCTCGGGACGGTTGATAGGCGAATGCCGGATCGAGCATGTCTGCGATGTGCATCCATTCCGCGTTTAGGAAGTAATCGAAATAAGGTTGAAGAAAGCGCTGGGGTCGGACGGAAAGCCGGACAAAGAGCTGATCGGGATTCCCCTGGGGCACGATTAAATCCGCTCCCTCGTTCTTGGGAGCGTGAGTCACCGCCAGTTCGATTCGCTTCAGCTTCGCAAGAAGGGGATAGTGAAGCAGACTTTTTTCGAGCTGCTCTTGGAAACCGAGCGTTCGAAAGTAACGGAGTTCCAACTCCTCAAAGGAAGCGGCTCGTTGGGAATGGGGGAGTTCGTAAATGGGGTGCGATTCTTTGGCGTATTGCCGGACGATCTCCATATCGTCCTTGCGCTCGCGACGGTTGACTTCGAGCTGCACGGTTTGCCGCAACAGTTCGGGATCGAGATGAAAGAGAGAGCGCGCCGAGGAAGACATAGCTAAACGGATTTGCGGGCGCTCTTCCTCTTGATTTCGTTTCCCCCTTTTAGGAACTTCAGTTCGTGCACTAAAAGAGGATCGGAGTGTTGAATCCAATGGAGAAGCGTCGACTTTTCAGTAAAGGAAACCAGAACGTCATTCACGACGAGGGCCGTAAGCGGGTAGGGCTGATTCGCCACCAACGAAGCGAGGCCCAACATGGCGCCAGGTCCGGCTTTCAGCGGCGCGTGTAGGTCCTTCTCCGTGATTCGGAGTTCGACGGCGCCCTCGTGAATCACAAAGAGGCCGTACGGAAGGTGCCCTCGGTAAAAAAGAACTTGTCCCGCTTTATACCGAGAGGGGGGAATTCGCCTTTTCCAGTCGGTCAGAGATTTCGGACCGATGGTCAGAGCCAAGGGGATGGAAGCCACGAAGTCTCCGTTGGGCGATACAGCCAGCATCATCCCCATTGTTAAGATCCCACGGTTCAAAAAACATGAGCTGAATCAGGCTATGGAAGATTTTTTAACGGATTCCGACCGGCTCTCGGGGAACGTGCACCACGGTTCACCTCCGAGATAGTTCCCGTTGACGGCGTAAGCCCGTGAACGAGAGCCGCCGCAAATCGAGCGATAGACGCAGCCGCCGCAATTTCCAATCAGGAGTTTTGGATTTCGAAGATCGAAAAAGAGGCGGGAGTTTCGGTAGACGTCCGCCAGGCGATCGGTTCGGATATTGCCCGCGCGAATCGGCAGAAAGCCGCTCGGGAAAAGCTCGCCTTCATGGGAGACGAACATGAACCCGTTCCCGGAGTTCACGGTCTTCGGAGCCAGGCCGATGCTCCCCCCGGGACCGATGGCCCGGCGAAGTTGCGCCGGCATCGTGCGTGTCGACGTGATTCCGCCTTCTCGTTCGCACACGTAACGGCGGTAATGCGGAGCCTCCGTCACCTTTAAAACGAAATCGTGTGCCCGATTCAGTTCGTACAGCGTTTCAAACGCCCGCTCGCACATTTCCGAATTCAAGTGTTGAAGAGCGTTGCCCCTGCCGGTCGGCACCAAGAAGAAGACCTCCCAAAAGACGGTTCCCAAGCGGATCGCCAGCTCGCCCATCTCTTTCAGATAGGGAAGGGAAGAGGCCATGATCGTCGTGTTGATCTGCAGCGGGATGCCGAACTCGTGCGCCCAGTGTGTCGCCTCGATGGTTCGGTCGAAAGCTCCCGGGACCCCGCGGAACTCGTCATGCAGTTCGGCCCTCGGAAAATCGAGACTGAACGCTACCTGATCCAGGCCAGTTTTTTTAAGGTTTCGGATGAGTTCGCGAGTAAGCGTGGGTGCCGCTGCCGGAATCGTTCCCATGCGCAGATCGCGCTTTTTCCCGTGGGCGATCAGCTCGAACAGGTCGGGACGCTTGACCGGATCGCCGCCGCTCAACACCATGATCCGTGTTCCCATATCCGCCACTTGGTCCAGGAGATTTTTCCCTTCATCCGTGGTCAGTTCGTTTCGGGATCGGAGCGGCTGCGCCATCGCCCGGCAATGTTTGCAGACGAGATCGCACGCCTGCGTGGTTTCCCAAATGGCGAGAAACGGAGCGACCGAAAAATCGAGCGGTGCGGGCATCATAAGCTGAACTTCACCTGCGTGTAGGCAAAGTAGGCCAGATCAAGGCCGATCACATGATCCATATAGGCTCCGGGGAAGAAGAGGCCGCCCAGAGCTTCGAGATGAACATGATCGTTCACTTTCAGCGCCACGAGGAGATCGAGCTCTTCGCCCGCGTGAAGCCCGGTCTCGGTAGGGGGCGAGGCCTGACCGGCCAGGGGCAATTCCGTCGCAATCGAGTAAAGCACGTCGTTCTGATCCACACGCCAAAACGTATGGAGATCCGATGTGAACGTCCATGCGGCGGTTGGTTTCCAAGAGAGGCGAAAGACGCCGGATTGAACGTTTTGTCTTCCGAGAATATCCATGTACCCGAGCCATCGATGTGCGGTCGGGAAAAGTTGATGGAAGCGGGTGAACGTCGACGTCGACGAGTCGTCTCCGGAGGCGCGATTGTATTCCAAACCGACACGAAGCCCTTCGCGCACGGCGAACGTATAGCCGGTCTCAAGGTCCAACATATACGCCCGCATGTCCTCGCCGCGGTGTTCGCCCACCTGGAACGCTCCTTCAAAGCGGCCGTCGACCAGGCCTACAACAAATTTTGTCCGCGCTCCCAGCGTGGCGAAGTTAAATGTGGTGGGGGAGCCTGCACGATCGTCACGGAGCCAGAGGGTGTAGAAATCCAGAGCCTTCATCGGCTCGGGAAGCCCGATGCCGGCGTACGCACCCGCGAAGTCCGAGCCGCCACCGATTCCCGAATCCGCAACATCGCTCTCTCCCAGTTTTGAATAAAATGCGTCGATCCAGTGAGCGTTCCGGTGAAAGCGAACCAGCGCCGCATCGAACGAGCGACCGACGTTCGAAAAGTCGACGTTTCCGATCACCACGGCATCGCCGTAGTTCATCTCTTGCCGGCCGACTTTAAGGAGGAGCTCGGGATTCATATCCCACTTCACGTAGGCTTGGTGAAGTGAGAGGTCCCGATCCTTTAAGGCGCCACTGGTCGACGTTCCGCCTGTGATCGTTCCGCCCCCGCCGATGCCGGCTTCCGTCTGTCCCCAAAAGCCTGAGAATTGCGGTTGGATGAATCCCTCAAGGGTGGCCATGGGGCGCAACGTTACGTTCATTCGGATTCGCGATCCGATGAAACGTGATCCGTCATCGGTCGTGTTTGAAAAATCGGAATTCTCCCGGCCTTCATATCGAAAACGCGCTTCCCCGCCGAGTTCCCACTTGGGCGGTGCCGCGGGTTGCGGAGAAGGAGTGGGCGTCGGAGCCGCAACTTCCTCCAGTGGTTTCGTTTCTTGAGCGTGAAGACGTGCAGCGATGAACAGGAAAGCAACGAACACTGCGCTGTTGTTCATTCGACATCCCAAGACAACGTGAGGAAATCGGCTTCCGTGACAATCCCGACCAAGCGTTTTTCGTGATTGATGACCGGCAGACAGCCGACTTTGGTGTCGAGCATCAAAGCGGCCACTTCACGCAGATCGGTCTCCGGTGTCGTGGTCAACACTTTCTTCCGCATGATCTCTTTCACGATGACATGCGCAAAAATTTCCTCTTGCCGGTTCTTTGGAAGACGGGCCAAACTGGAAACGGCGGCTTTTAGAAGGTCCCGATGCGTGAGCATTCCGACGACGTGTCTGGACTGATCCACGACCGGAACATGGCGGATCCGCTGCCAGCGCATGAGGTCTTCGGCCAGATCGAGCTTGTCGTCCGGATGGACGAAGAAAACTTCGGAAGTCATGATGTCTTTGACTTTCTTCATACGAGTTCCCCGGTATCATGATGTCTCGAGGGTCGGTGCGAAAGTATGACTTGGATCATGTTGAGAAGAGTGAATCGGACCGCGGAGACACAGGCGAATGAAGCCCATACCCATTACTGAGACCCACGGGACACCGGCTTCAGAGCACGCCATTGATCCGTACCGCGTCTTTTTCCCATTGGGCGTGGTGGCCGGCCTGGTCGGAGTCGGAATCTGGCCCCTTTATGCGGTCGGGTGGATTTCGACGATTCCATCGTCCATCCACGTGGAGCTTCAGCTGCAGGGCTTCCTATTCGCGTTCGTGCTGGGTTTCTTGATGACCGCGCTTCCGAGATTTTCGCTCACGTGGCACGCGACGTGGCCGGAGCTCGCCTGGTTTTCCGGCCTGTTCTTGATCGGAAATGTGGCCACCGCGTTTGGATATTTTCCCATCGGCCGAGCGGCATATCTGATCAATATGATTTCGCTGGCGATCTACGCCATTCGCCGTTTTCGGAAACGGAAATCGGATCCGCCTCCTGAATTTGTATTTGTAGGCGCGGCTCTTTTGATCGGTTTGTTCGCCGCGACTCTTCGCGTGGCGGGACTGTTCGGCTTCATGGAGTCCGGCGCCGAAGTTTTCGGGCGCAGATTGATGTCCGAAGGCATGATGTTGATGCTCGTCCTGGGAATCGGAGGCAAGCTCGCTCCGATGTTTTTCGGTTTCGACGCCACCTCTCCGCTCATTTCGAAGATGGGGGAGGGCGTCCGTTTTACGCGGAAACATCTTGCCTATCTTGGGATCGCGCTGGTTCTTCTTTTTTCTTTTGTCGCGGAATACGCGGTCTCCGAAAAGATCGGCCTCTGGCTCCGGGCGATCGCGGCGACACTGATTTTCTTGGGAACCATGAAGCTCCATCGCCGGACAAAAACCAAAGGGGTCCTGGTGGGAGTGCTGAAATTTTCGTCCTGGGCGGTCTGCTTGTCGCTCTGGGGTTCCGCCATTCATCCGCGATATCGCGTGGAGGTCTTGCACGTCATGTTTATCGGCGGATTTGGAATGATGATTTTGGCGATCGCCACGCGCGTGATCCTGTCCCACGGAAATTATCCTCTGGATCTAGAGCGACGATCGAAGTCTTTGTTCTTCGCCGCGTTTCTTCTGTTCGGCGCGCTGATTTGTCGTGCGATCGCGCCGCTATTTGTGGACGCGTATTTCCCCCTCCTCGGATTGGCCGGAACCTTCTGGCTTTTCGGCCTCCTCCTTTGGGGCGCACTCTTTTCGACCCGCACGATCGTCGTTCGGAAAAAATAAAAGGGAGGAAGAGGTTTCCCTCTCCCTCCCTTCGGAGCATCAGTCAGTCAAGTTACTCAGCGGTTTTCAGATGGATGGTCTTCCGCTCAGTTTTGGCCGCGTCAGTCTTGGGGAGAAGAACCGACAAAACTCCTTTCTTAAATACGGCTTCCGCTTTATCGGCTTTCACCTCACAGGGAAGCGGAATCGAACGATAGAAAGATCCATAGGCTCTTTCAGCCCAGTAATAATCTTTCCGTTTCTCCTCGACCTCGGATTTCTTCTCGCCTTTGATGGTCAGCGTTTCGTTGGTGAGAGAAATCTCGATGTCCTTCTCGTCCACTCCCGGAAGTTCAGCCAACACCTGGATATCCTTTTCGGTATCCTTGACGTCGATCTTCGGCGTGTAAGCCTCCACGCTCTCCGTCATGTAGCGGAATTGAGTTGGCATGAAGTCGCGATATAACTCGTCGAACATGCGGCTCATCAGGCGCGGCATAGCGAAGAACGGAGACTCTTCACCGAATCTCTTTCGAGGCGCTTGCGACTCTCGAAGAATCGGGATGACATTGGGTAGTGCCATTCAAGTCTCCTTTCTTTTCTTTGGTTGACGTTTGACAGCCCGTTACAACCCGCAAACTTTTTCTACGTCCGAAAAGAGAAAATTCACTGACATGTGTCATGGTTTTTGATAAATATTAACATCAAATATGTGCCGTAATTTCAACGACGGCGGGCCGAATCGCAGGTAGCTGCACGAATCGCCACGTCCTCCGTCCCTAGAACCGAAAAACCGTGAGACAAATCAGTTTTGTTTCTGGCGGGATGCGCAGAATGACTTCAATTACAAGGGAGGTCGTATGTCGACGTATCGAGCTCGGGATATAATGAAGCGCGACGTCATGACCGTGCCGGAAGATATGACCGTTCGCGAACTCGCCACTTTTCTGATCGAAAACCAAATCAGCGGCGCCCCCGTGACCAATAAGAGGGGGAGGATCGTCGGCGTCGTATCGATGCGCGATATCGTTGGCGTGGACGTCGACCGGCCCGACTCGGTGTCCGGCTCGCGCAACCGCCCGGAATTTTACGACATGTCATGGGACAACATGAATTTGATCGACGAGGTTCCGCAGATGCACATTGAGCGGCAGGGCATGCTGGTCGGAGACGTCATGAATTCCGCGGTTTACAAGGTTCACCCCGACGCTCCGGTTCGAGACATCGCACAGACGATGCTCCAGGCGAAGATTCATCGGGTGATGGTCATGAACGGCGGAGACCGTCTAGAGGGTATCGTCACGACGATGGATCTCCTACCTCTGATCTAGTTGATCACGCAAAAATAGCCTTGGGCTCCTGCCACCCAAGGCTATTTTTGTGTCAGCTTAGCCCGACTAGTTCCCCCTTGTATTACCGGACTAGGCCGCTTCTTTTTCGGCGTTGTGGACCTGGAACTTATGCCACCGGACCGTGAGCACCGGGCACAGGGCGTTTCGCACCACCCTTTCGGCTACGCTGCCCATCACAAAGCGGTCGATTCCCGTTCGTCCGTGCGTTGACATCACGATCCAGTCGGCTCCGGAGTCGTCCGCTTCGTCACAAATCATCTGCGGAACCGAACGATTCGTGGATACGACCACCGACGTCACCTTTACGGGCGCCTTTAACTCCTGAATGTACTTGTCCATTTCTTTCCGCGCCGTATCGTTTGTCTTTTGTTCCAGATTTCGTCCCGGCCAGAGCGAATCCTCGCCGTAGATCACCAAACCGCTCAAATCCCGGACGTGAACCAGGCGCAATTCGGCGTTAAAGGCTTTACATAACTCCATCGCTTGTTCGGCCGCTTCTTTTGAAGCATCGGAAAAATCAATGGGTACCAAAATTTTCTGGATCATGGTCATGGGAGGCTCCTTTCTGTAGATTAAGTTTCTTTCCGAGCGCCGCCTGAACGAGGGCTACAAAATCGACCTCAGTGACGATTCCCACGAGCTTCCCGTTCTCAATTACCGGAAGGCAACCCACCTTCTCCTTAGCGATCAGTTCCGCGGCCATCTCGAGCGGCATATCCGGACTTGCGGTTACGACATGGCTTCGCATCAGATCACGAACAGGAATGTGCGCGTTTAGATTCTTTTGATGATCGGGATGGGGATTCGCAAAACAAGAAATGGCCCCCCGCAATAGGTCCCGGTGAGTGACCAGGCCGACCAACCGACGATTGTCGTCGATGACGGGAATGTGGCGGATTCGATGCCATTTCATAATCTCCTCCGCCATGTCGAGCGTTTGATTCTCGAGCAGTGTAAAGAGATTCGTGGTCATGATGTCGGAAACTTGCATCGTATACCCAGAGATAGAATCCCGCTTCGGGCTCGGTATACTATGATCCCCATCATAGACGGATGACTGCAGCGCGTTAGAAAGAGAAATTCCTATAGGAGGTGTGAAATGAGATGCAAAGATCTCATGAACGGCAACGTTCGTTTCTGCCGAGAATTAGACCCCATTCATCTCTGCGCAAAGCTGATGCGCGATCATAATATCGGTTTTGTCCCGGTTCTGGATGTGAACGATCGGGCGGTTGGAGTGGTCACCGATCGGGACATTACGTGCCGCGTTGTGGCCGTACAAAAATCGTTCGCACTTCCGGTGCGCGAGATCATGACGCGACATCTGTTATCGTGCGGCGCGGAAGACGAACTCGGGTACGCCGAGGCCAAGATGAGCCAGCAAAGAAAGTCGAGAATCCTCGTCATGAACGAGGAAGGCAAAGCGGTGGGCGTGATCAGTCTGTCCGATATCGCCCGTGCGGAGCCTCATCGGCGTTCCGGGCGCGTGCTGGAAGAAGTCACGCGCCGAGAGGGCAGTTCGCGCCCGGTCGTCGTGATCTGACAAGGCTATTGCGGCATCCCTTCGACATGGGCCCAAGCGCCCTTGCCGAGGGGATATCGATATCAAGAAGGACCCGAAAACTGGCTGACGAGCGTTTCTAGTTGCTCTGGTTTCATCTCGAGATGCAAGCTGACGCTATGTTTCCGCTGGTCGACGGGCTGGCAGACGACAACTTTTCCTTTCAATAGAATCCGCTGAAACGTGTGAGGAAGGTGGATTCGAACGAAAACCGTTTCACCGGTCTCTACGAAACGTTCCGACTCTATGAACATTCCGCCATGTTTCATGTTCCTTTCGAATTCCACCCGAAGCGCGTCGGCGGTCATAAAAAAAACATCCAGGACAACAAGATCAGGTTCATTTCGTTCCTGTTGTTCGGACGGGTCGTGGTCTTGAAGGTGGTTTTGGATGTAATGATTCAGAGCGGCAATGCCGGATTGTGGAATCTCCGTGAACCGGAGCGCGGCGAATGTTTTTTTGTCTTTCGAGACCTCATAAAGAAGCCGGCCGACGCCACGAACCTGGGCGTATCCGGCGCCCAGGTGAACGACGACGGGATATTCCTGCCCACGCCGGGGGACCAACCCTTCCCACTTTACGAGCATTCCGCCGCAACTTAGCTCGCGAACTTCGAATTGAACCTTTGCCCGCTGGACCGTGTCGATGAGGTCCGTTTGGATCGCCGCCGTTTCCGTGGAAATGCGCGGATGCTTTCGGCGGTCGGCTTGGGCGAGCAAAGATTCCAGATTGGAAGAAGCGTTGGCGGCAGCCCTATCGGCTTTGTCCGAAGTTCGAAACTCATTCAATTTAGCCGTCCATTCTGCATCCAGGACTCGTAAGCGATTTGTAAAACGCTCATGAAAATAACCGGTTACTTCCGTAAGTTCCGTCAACGGCTGCTGGGAAAAGTGAACGTGAAATAAATGCCGCTCAAACTCGTCCACGGTTTTGAAACGCATCTCCAGTTCTTTGCCCAATGCACGATTGAAAAAGATCCGAAGAACGTTTTCATCATTTGAGCTTCGAACCAGATCTTTGCAGGGAAGGCGAGGGATCGAACCCTCCTCGATCGCGCGCGTTAGGTCAATTTTGCTGGTCCCTTCGAAGGGGCGTTGACCGAAGAAGAGATAGAACGCCAAGACGCCAAGCGAGTAGATGTCCGTTCCGGTGCTGGGTGCCGCACCTTTGAAAACCTCAGGGGGAAGAAAAGCGAGCTTTCCAAAGTGTCGGTGTGTGGCATCGGCAAAGCTTTCCTGCCCGGCGCTTCCAAAATCGACGATGCGGATCGTGCCGTCCTGAGCGATCATCACGTTGTCCGACGATAAATCGCCATGGAACAGAACGGAATTCGAGTTCTCAAAGATGGACGTTCGGTGAAGATAACGGAGGGCCTGGCAACAATCTCGGATCAAATAAAGGGAAAGCGGCAGGGGCACTTTTTGTCCCGCCTGCTGATAATCGTCGATCAGTTGCTGAACGCTTCCGCCAAGCAAAAGCTCCATGACCAGGAAGTACGTGTCGTTTATCCGTCCTTGATCGAGAATGGGAAGGATGTTGGGATGGCGCAATTTCGAACCGATCCGAACTTCACGAATAAAGTCCGCCACGGCCTGAGGTTCATGAACTCGTTCGGCTTTCAGGCATTTAACCGCATACGGCTGTTGATCCTTTACTCCAAGGTAAACATTGGAGAGCCCCCCTTCGCCGATCTTGTGGATTAGATGGTATCTGCCGAGACGAGGGGGCATCTTCGATGCATTATACCCCCGCTTAAGACGGAGAGGATATCGTACTTAAACGTAGTTCAGATACGTCGGCCGGTACTGTTTGGCCTGAACGAAGCTCGGAATATCGGACGGCTTCGGTTCTCGCGCAAGCTCCCGCCGATGAGCGATCTCCATAACGGCCCCTGCAATAGCCGCCGAGACTTCCCGGATTTTCGATAGAGGCGGATAAATCGATCCACGCTCCAGGTCCTCCTTCGATACGTGCTGCGCCAACGTCTTCGCCGAGGCGAAAAACATTTCATCCGTCACGAATCTTGCTCCGCTAAGAACGACGCCCAAGCCGACGCCGGGGAAAATGTACGCGTTGTTTCCCTGGCCGGGAGCGAAACGCTTGCCTTCGTACGTCACCGGATCGAACGGACTGCCGCTGGCGAAGATCGCCCTCCCTCGGGTGTGAACGTATGCTTCTTCGGCCGTACATTCCGCCTGGGAGGTCGGATTCGACAGAGCAAATACGACCGGCCGCTCGTTGAGCTTGGCCATTTCTTCCAATATCTCCTTGGTAAACTGCTTCGGATGACCCGATACGCCCACAAGCGCCGTCGGTCGCAATGAACGAACGGCCTGGAAAAGATCCGCCATCGGCGCGTGGGAATGTGCGTACGGACGTTTATGTTCCTGAAGATCTTTGCGAGAGCTTTCTACGAGTCCCTTGGAGTCGACGAACCAGCATCGTGATATCGCTTCCGGTTTGGCTAACCCGCCCTCCATAATCGCGCTGACGATCAAGTCGCCGATCCCGATGGCGGCTTCACCCGCTCCATGCATCAAAATTGTCTGGTCCGTCAGCTTTTTCTGCGTGATCTTCATGGCCGAATAAATTCCCGCCACGGTTACGGCGGCGGTTCCCTGAATGTCGTCGTTGAAGCAGCAAACCCGCTCCCGGTATTTGTTCAAAAGCCGGAAAGCGTTGTGATTGGCGAAGTCCTCGAATTGAAGAAGGGCCTTCGGGAAGATATCCTGGACCGCACTGACGAACTCTTCTATGAGATCGTCGTATTCCTTCCCTTTCAATCTTGGCGCTTGCGTTCCCAAATAGAGCGGATCTTTCAAGAGTTCCTGATTGTTCGTGCCGACGTCCAGCGTGATCGGCAGCGATTGCCTGGGGTGGACGCCCGCGCACGCGGTGTAGAGGGCCAGTTTTCCCACCGGAATCCCCATGCCGTTGGCGCCCAGATCACCCAAACCGAGGATTCGCTCGCCGTCCGTCACGACGATGACGCGAACATCCTTCTCCGGCCAATTTTTGAGAACTTGGCGGAAGCGGCTGCGTTCATGGCGGGTGAGGAACATGCCGCGCGACCGCCGGAAGATATGGCCGTACAGCTGGCAAGCCTTTCCCACGACGGGCGTGTAAATAACCGGCATCATCTCTTCGATGTGATCTTGAATGACGCGGTAGAAAAGGGTCTCGTTCCGGTCTTGGAGACCTCCCATATGAATGAATTTCTCGAGTTCATTCGGTTTTTTTCGGTAGTTTTCCAAGACTCGAGCCACCTGTTCGTCTTGCGAACAGATCCGGGGAGGTAGAAGCCCCTCCAGGCCGAGTCTTCGCCGTTCATCGGCGGTGAATGCCGTGCCTTTGTTCAACCCCGGGTCGTGAAGCAGTTCGTCACCCGTATAGGCGACGCGAAGCGTGTGCTCATCCAGGGATCGATGTTTGCTCGATGACATGATTTTCTCCTTTTCCGGCGCGGCTTTAAGCGGCGCGATTCAGGGCATTTTCTACCGCGATTCGGCGCATGACAAGATGATTCGGATCAGCGATTCGGAACGAGAAGAATCTCACCCGCGACATCGGAATCCAGCGCTAACGTCGTCTCGTCAATCTGTATAACGACGGACGGCCTGAGCTGTTTCAGTCGGAGTCGGGTCCCCGGAAGAATGCCTAGGGAAGAGAGTTCATTGAGTCGCGTGGGATGACTCACTTGAAGCGCCGCGACTTCACCACATTGTCCGGGTTGCAGATCCAACAAGCGGGTCATGCCTCCTTCGCCGTTGATTCTTGGATGTTGGTGCGTTCCGAAAATGCGGCTCAGCCATCGCGCGGCGATCGATCGAGAGGGATCCGGAAATTCATAACCGCACGTAGGACAGCGGATCAAGCCGCATTTTCCGGCAAACGGGCAGGCACACGTTTCCGCTTGCGGCGAGAACGCTTTGTTGCATAGAGGACAGCGAAGGGAAACTTCCGGTGTCAGAGCCATGCGGACCTCATGGCGAGATTGACCATTCCACCCACGAAAAACGCGAGAGGAAAAATCAGGGCCGTCATCCAAGCCGCTGTTTTGAGGCCATGTTCTTTAATCACCACAAAGAAGTTGGCGATACATGGAATGAAAAGCGTCATTGTCACCATCGCAACCACCACTTGAATCTCCGTTTCCGGCGCCACGCGCCCGGCCGCCAATCCCGGCCGGAATAGATCGTAAAGGCCGGCGGCGCCGTAATCCCGGCGGAGAAACCCGATCAAAAAAGCGTCCGTGGCTTTCGCCGGGAGATCGAGCCACCCGGTCACTAAGGGAGAAGCTGCTTGCTGCAGCCAACGAAGCGCGGAAAGGCGGTCCAGAAACCACAATATAAATGTGCCCAGAAAAAAGAGCGGGACGGCTTCGCGCAGATACCACTCGATTCGAGCGGCTGTTTTAATCAAGACGTTTGAGCCCAACGGTTTGCGCAAGGGGGGTATTTCGAGGATGAAATCGCTCCCGCGTCCCGGATAGAGTTTCCCGGCTAAAAAACCCACGACCATCATGACGGCGACGACGGTTCCCACCCACCAGAGCGTGGCCGCCAGGCTCAGCTGAGCGAGGAGCCCGAGGATGACGCCGAGCTGGGCCGAGCACGGAATGGCGAGCGCCAGGAGCAGCGTGACGATGATCCGTTCTTTTCGGCTGGTGAGCGTTCGTGTAGTGATCGTGGCCATGGTGTCGCATCCCAGGCCGAGAACCATCGGCATCACGGCTTGGCCGTTGAGGCCGAACAGACGGAAAAATCGATGCAACAGAATTGCGAGCCTCGGCAGGTAGCCGCTGTCCTCCAAAATCGAAAACGCGATGAAGAAAAAACCGACGATCGGAAGGACGATGGCGACAGAGTAGGAAAGCGCCATGGAAAAGAGGCCGTAGTCGCCGATCAAAAGGCCGGGACCCGTCCCGATCTCCACGCCTTTCGCGCCGATGAAAAAGGGTTCCCACGATGCCGGCAGAAGTACTCGGAGCGTCCAATCGAAAGCCGGCGTCAGAAATTTTGCGAAGACGGTGTTTTCAAGGAAATCCACCGCTTTTCCGGCTCCCAATACGCCGACGAATAGATAGATGCCATAAAGCACGGCGAGAGCCAGAGGGAAACCCCAAACCGAGTGTGTCGTTATTTCGCCCAATCGCGTGAGCCACGTCTGCGACTGTGTGATCTTTTGGCGACGGACGACGCTCAAGACGCGATCGACCCATTCAAACCGGCAACGTGCGACTTCCGCTAAAAGCCCGGGGCCGAGTTCTTCTCGCAATTGATTCGCGGTAGTCTCGGCCTCCCTCGCCCGGTCGTGGAGCCACGATTTCGCGCGGCCGGGCAACGAACCGTTTCCAATCAAAAGCAGCAGCGCTCGCCCCCGGCGCCCCGGCATTTCAGCCGGCATCAAGGACGCGATCCGGTGGAGCGCGGATTCAATCGCCGGCGGATACGAAAGACGGATTCGTCCGCGCTGGTAGCGAAGCTTGAGGTCCAATAGCTCTTCAAGTCCCTTATTCTGAGTAGCCACGGTACCCAGTACGTGAACGCCGAGTTCCTCGCGGAAAGCCTTGAAGTCGATTTCAAATCCGGCTGCGAGCGCCTCGTCCATCATGTTACATACAAGGACGGTGGGTGCCTCCAATTCAAGCAACTGAATCGTCAGGAAAAGAGCCCGCCGAAGGTTTTTAGCGTCGCAGACCTGAATGACTTCCAGGCCGGGGTGGTCCAATCGGTCGAGGAGCGCATCCCGAGCGACGCGATCCGCGTCGGAAACGGCGAATAGACTGTTCGTTCCCGGCAGATCGAGGATTTTGGTATTCCGGCCTTTGAAAATACCCTGGAGAATTTCGACGGTCGTCCCCGGGTAATTCGACACATGGGCGTAATGGCCGGTCAGATGCCCGAATATCGCGCTCTTCCCTACGTTGGGATTTCCGACCAAGAGCGTCGAGGTCGTGGGCGTGGGCGCCGGTGCCTCCGCTATCGCGGCCCCGGCGCATTGCGAGTGGGCAATCACCTTTTGAATTCTGCTCGGGTTGGCTTAAGCAAAACATGATATGGAACAGGGTCGGGCTTAGGGGTCGGGCGAATCTTTCGCGAAACGGCGGAGTCATGTAAAAGACTGCGCGCTAAGATCGTGAGGTTGTTGTCGTCAGAAATTCAATCAGGAGGATCAGAATGAAATCGCTTGTTGTGGTTTTGGGTGTTCTTTTCGCGTCGAGTGCCATGGCGCAAGACAAACTCGCCTCGCAGAAGGCGTTGTTCGATAAGTATTGCAAGAAATGTCATGCCGAGGATGGGAGTGGGAAAAAGCCCACCGGTGAATGGCTGCCGGTCGTAAAGACGCTTAAATTGGAAAAGCCGGAAATGTTGAGCATCATCTCGGATGAAGCCAAGAAGAAGACGGACGACGACATCAAGAAAATGATCCTGGAAGGAAAAGACAAGATGAAGGCGACCAAAGCGACGCCGGAAGAGGCGATTGAACTGGTCGCATACGTTCGTCATTTGCAGGGCGGCACGAAGTAACAAAGACCGTTTTTAGGCTGTTCAAAGCCGGTCAGTTTAGAGGCCGTTTGTGCCGTGGCAACCGGCGCAGGCGGCCTCGCCCTGTGTGCGGACGATTTCCTGTATCGCGTCCAGATCGATCCCGGCAAGCGAACTCTGATTACTCTGGTGGATGTTCTTCGGAAGGTGGCACCCGAAGCAATCTGAACGCTGCCACCCCGGCTGATGCTCTTCTTCCGTGAGAATCAACGACTGCGGCGAGTTAATAATGTCTCCATAATTTTCGCCCGGACTGTCATGACCGCAGCCGCTCATGAGGACCGCGAGGAAGAAAAGGATGTACGTTGGGCGGGTCAAAAGGAGATTCCTTTCTTCGTATGGCAATCCCGGCAAAACTGAATCTGATGGCACGAACCGCACGAATGAGGATTCGCCCGCGCTTCGACGGAATGGACGTAAAGGAACGTGCGCGGATGGACGGTCTGAAGGATCGAATCACGCTGCATGTGGCAATCGACACAGCTCGATCGATCGTGGCACGTGGCGCAGGAAAACTCGTCCAATCGGGCGAAGACGGCGTGCCGCTGCGTCCAATCGAGACGATGGTCCGCCGGGATTAGCGGCCGGACATCCTTGTGACAGAGAAAACATCTTTGGGTGGCCTGCGCGGCCATCTCCGGTTTGCGATGACAGTCATGGCACTTCCATACCGGGCCGGCTTCGCTCGTTATTACGAGCGGTTTTAGGGCGTCGCGCTGCGGATGACAGCTCAAGCAATGGAGATTCTTCTCCTGAATTACAGGCGCATGAACGGCGTGGTTAAACAAAATGGATGGATGAACGGTTTGCTTGGGTGTGACCTGGCGCCAGTCCCCGGTGCGGACGCATCCGCCGATGATCGTAACGGCGATCGGCGCGATCCAGAAAAAATGTTGGCGTAGTTTAGAAATAAACATAACGAGCCGAGACTCCCACGCGAACATCCGCCGTTTGATCGATGTTCGAATTGATTTCGCCGTTTACGCCGAGCTCAAGTCCCCATCGCCATGCGTACAAGCATCCCAGGCCGGTGTGAAGAGCGTAATCTTCCGACCCGGTCACCTTGTCATATCGAGCGACGGCGAAAGATCCTCTGGCCCGCCATCCGAGCGAGATCTGTTTTTCGAGCGAGCTCGTGAATCCTCCGGATCGTCCGCCGTAACTATCCTGAAAGAATGCTCGGACGGAGGCGATCCAGGGGCGAACCCCCTCGATCCATTGAAACCCGCCATCCACCATATGGCCGTCCTCGGATCGGGTGGTCAGAACTTCATAACGTTGAAAACTGTACCCCGCCTGAACCGAAAGTTTCGAAGAGACTCGGTACGCCGCTGCACCTCTCCCTTGCCATTCCTCCCCCTGGGAAAAGAGCGTAAAAATCCGGTCCTGCCATTCGAAATTATCGCGGGATTCGTTGTATCGGGCGAACTCTCCGGAGAGGAGCAAGGCATCCATGGGGAAGAGTTCAAGTCCTGCACGACCTGATCCGAAAAGGGTTTTGTCCGCCAGGTAATCGATCGAACCATATAATAGAGGCGTCCAAAAAA
Organism: Bdellovibrionota bacterium; assembly: GCA_035292885.1. Classification (NCBI taxonomy): domain Bacteria; kingdom Pseudomonadati; phylum Bdellovibrionota; species Bdellovibrionota bacterium. Next base: position 74,110 of record DATDPG010000019.1, read on the forward strand.
ACGGGAGCGCTTGTTTGGCTCCGGCCACGATCCATTGCCGGTGGACTGTCTCCAGATCGTCTTCATACCGATACCCCATCGTCAGTGTGGTCGAGGAGAACGGTTGCAGCGTCAGGTCGGCGCCGATCAACGTGGATTCTTCGTCGAAATCGGAAATTTCAGGATGCCTTCGCAAGCCGCCGAAGAGACGTCCCGATATTCGTCTCCGGGTACCCAGAGAAACTTGCGCGCCGTCGAGAAGGATCAGCGACTCGAACGGGTTCGCCAGAAATCTCCCCGCCTGGGCGTTCATTCCCCATTCGGGCCGATTCCACGAAACACTCGCTTGGTAAAGATCGGCCTTGTTGTCCGGATTTATCAGATTGGACAAAATCTGGCCGTCCATTGAAAATTCCCCTTGCAGCGGGGAAATTGGGGCGCTCAGGCGAAGGCGATTCACCCACGGGAGTTCCCGGTCTCCGATCAGATTTTCCCGGATCTGATTATACGATCTGAGTTCGACGGTCGGACCGGCCCAAGAGAGTGTTGGAGCAAGAATGACCATCCATCCCAGCGTCCGATACACCCCTCGAAAAAGAAATGGCATATGGATATTTTAGTGTTCGTCTCCCGAAGAATAAGAACCATGATATGCATCATGCCGGGATAATTCCCGTCAAGGGCATGATCAAAGAAATGCGCGCTCGGCATCCATTGGGGTTGTGGAGTCTTATTTTCACGTTGCTGAGTGTTTCCCCGGCGCTGGCGGAAAAGGAGAAACCTAAGAGCGGCTGTATCGCCGAGGGATGCCATGCCGTTCTCATGAACGCGAAAGTCGTGCATTCGGCGATCGAGGATGGCGCATGCGACGGATGCCATACACCTTCGGAGGGGAGCAGTCCCGACCAGGCGGGTGCCAAACATAAATTCGAGAAGATCGACGTCGGCCAGGCCTGCGGAGATTGCCATGAGGCCGCGAAAGACAAATCGATTCACAAGCCGTACGGCGAAGCGAAGTGCACCGCTTGCCACAATCCGCACTCGTCCGACCAGCCGGCTTTGTTGCGGGAAGAGTCGCCGGCACTTTGCCAGCCATGCCACGAAAAGATCGCCGCAATTTCCTCGCGAGGTTCGAGCGATCATCTGGTGGCCGACGGAAAACTCGCCTGCCTGAGCTGTCACGAAGGTCACCTGTCGAAAATACCGAAACTTCTCCGAAAATCGCCGAAAGAACTCTGCTTGGGATGTCACAACAAGGAAATCTCGACACCTCAGGGAACTCTGGTCGATATCGCCGGTAAGCTCACCGACAAAAAAGCGACCGTCCATGACCCCGTCGCCGATGGGTGCGTCTCTTGCCATAATCCGCATGGGAGCGAACTCCCGCGGCTCCTCGTCCGTTCGTATCCGACGGCCTGGTACGGCAATCCATCGATTTCTGCGTACGGCCTCTGTTTTGAGTGCCATGAAGCGGCCGGTTTTGAAGCCAAGGAGACCGAGGAGGGGACGGCGTTTCGAAACGGCAAGAAAAATCTCCATGCGGTCCACATCTTGAACGATCCGCTGGGCCGCTCCTGTTCCGCCTGCCACGACGTGCATGCGGCGGCGGGAGAGCACCTCATTCCGTCGCAAGTTCCCTTTTTCGGTTTCTTGGTTCCCACGAATTTCAAGACGGCGGAGAACGGCGGCAGCTGTTTCCCGGGTTGCCATGAAGCGAGAGCCTACGATCGCTTGGAGGCTGTGCCTCTATCTAAGCCGGACTCGGGACACCCGAAACCTTAAGAACCAAACGGCATCCGGTCAAAATAGTTTCCGTACGAGAACTGATACAAATCATGGTTCACAAGGAGGCGTTCTGTTCTCCTAATTCTAGTAACCGGAATTCATTTGGAACCGAACGGAAGATGGCTTTTGTATGCGTGTTGTTGCGTAGGGTCGGCACTGATCGTCTCCGGATGTCAGAGCGGGAGCGGTCAGCCGATTCAATACAATCATAAAGTTCACGTGGAAGAGGCGGGAATGGATTGCGTGTCGTGCCACGTCAACGTCCAGAGCGGCGCCCGCGCCACGATTCCGAACATCGACGTATGCCAGGATTGCCATTCCGAGGAGCCTTCGGCGGATAAAACGGAACTGAAGAAGTTATTCTCTTATACTTCGTCGAATAAAAAGATTCCTTGGCGGAAGGTTTACCGTGTGGACGCGCATATCTTTTTTTCGCATCGAAGGCACGCGGTTCTCGGGAACATTTTGTGTGAAACATGTCACGGAAAGGTTGGGGAGAAAATGACTCCGGTGACCGGACGGGCCGTGGCCATCACGATGAAAGGTTGCATGGATTGCCATGAGAAGAGGGGGGTAGCTAATGACTGCCTTCTTTGTCACCGGTGAGGCGGAGCGGACAGGAGACCTGAAACGACATGGCGAATATTGACCGAAGAAAATTCCTGAAGATCCTCGGCGCGAGCGCGACTGGAACGGCGCTGGGGGGTACGGCAACGGGCGCCATGGCCTGGCTTTGGAAGGTCCCGGACCACCTAATTGAAGAAGCGTTGCGTGGACCCGGGTTCGAGACGTTCAAGAATTCCGTCTGTCAATTGTGCCCGGCGGGTTGCGGCATACGGGTCCGACTGATCGATAACATCCCCGTCCGGATCGACGGGAATCCGACACACCCGATCAATCGTGGAGGCATCTGCCCGCAGGGCGCGGCCGGCCTCGATTTTCTGTTCCATCCCGATCGGATTCAGACGCCGCTCATCCGTGTGGGGCCGAGGGGGAAGGGGGAATTCAAAGCGATCGGTTGGGACGAGGCGCTGGGCAAATTGGCTGAACGTTTGGGAACCCTACGACAGAAAAGAACCCCCGAGCAGCTGGCCTGCTTCGTTTACGAAAAACGCGGGTTGATGCACGAAACGATCGGTCGATTCATGGACGGATTCGGATCGCGAAATTTGATCGCAACGGACGACGGGGAGCACGATTATCTGCCCTATCAGCTCCTCTTCGGCTGGAAGAACCTGCCGGCGTACGACATCGAGAATGCGCGCTACCTGCTGAGTTTCGGCGCGAACATTCTGGACGACGGCGTTTCTCCGCTGCACGCGATTCACGGATACCGGAAAATGAGGGAAGGCGCCGCCGGGGAACGGGGAAAGTTTGTTTTCGTGGATTCCCGGCATTCCGTGACCGCCGCCAGCGCGGATGTTTATCTGCCGATCCTGCCCGGAACCCACGGAGCGTTTGCGCTTGCCGTGGCGTATGTGTTGATCAAAGAACGGCATCTCGATACGGCGTTTCTCCGCGACCACGTCGACGGCTTTGAGTCCTGGACCGACGACCGGGGGAATCGTCACGCGGGCTTCAAGGACTATGTCCTCGCGGACTTCTATCCCGAACGCGCCGCGAAGATCACCGGAGTTCCCGCGGAGAGAATCATCGACGTGGCCCGGAACTTCGGAAGAACGCGCCTGTCGTTGGCAGTCGTGGGAAATTTGGGCACCGATACGACCAACGGCCTCTGGAACGCGCTCGCGGTTCTCTCGCTGAACGTTCTCGTCGGGAATATCGAAACCAAGGGGGGCCTTCTTGTTCCGCGGGCGGCACCGTTTTCAAAACTCCCGGTCGTTCGTCCGGATGAAATCGCGAAGCGAGGGCTGAACAAACCTCTCCTCTTCGAAGCCGAGAATCGCCAGGCTCCCTTGGTTTCCGACTCCATGGGCCTCGCGTGCGAACGGATGGCCAAAGGCGAACCGTATTCCATCGATACGCTCTTGGTCTATGGCACCAACCCTGCGTTTGACCACCCGTACGCGAAGAGTGTTCGCAAAGCGCTCGAGAAGATTCCGTTCATCGTCTCGTTTTCGGGAATTCGGGACGAGACTGCGGAATATGCCGATCTGATCCTCCCCGATCATGCGTTTCTCGAAAAATGGTTCGATAGTGCCGACACGCCCGGCATCAAGTTCGCTCACGCGTCGGTCGGTTCCCCGGTAGTGAATCCCCTTTATCAAACCCGGCACACGGGAGATGTCCTGACGGAAGTTGCGGCGAAGCTGGGAGGGAGTGTGGCCCAGGCATTTCCACAATCGGATTTCCTTTCGGCCTTGCAGCAAAAGTTCAAGGGGATTTTCGCTTCCGGCGAGGGAACCGTCGTATCGGGCTCGTTCGAGGAATCGTGGGCGCAGTTCCTTAAAGAGCGGGGCTGGCAGAACCTCGTCTACGAGTCCTTCGAAGGTTTCTGGAAGGTATTGGCGGAGCGCGGCGGGTGGTGGGATCCGACGCAGGATGTGATGTCTATCAAAGAAGCGATTCAGACGCGCACGGGGAAAATTATGCTCCGGCTCGACGAGCTTCAATCCAAAGCAAGTGAAGCGGCACGATCCGTGGGTAAGGAAAATACCTCCCCTGAAGCCGCAAGCCGGATACTGGCTGCCTGGGGAATTCGAGAAACCGCTGACGCCGCCTTTCTTCCACACTACGAGGAGCCCACGTTCACGGGCGAAGTAAAAGAGTTCCCGTACGTGTTGGTCACGTTCGGCTTGCTTTCAAATCGCAGAGGTTTCGGCTCATTTTCGCCGTTGCTCCAGGAAATGTTTGGTTATCCCGAGCGGATTTACTGGGATTCTTGGGTGGAATTGAATCCCCATACGGCGCACGAGCATCATCTTGTTTCGGAAGACTGGGTGAAAATCTCGTCGCCGGCGGGGTCGCTTCGCGCGCGGGTTGTTTTCAATGAAGCGTTGGAGCCCCATACGGTGGCCGTACCGTTCGGCATGGGTCATACGTCCGGCGGGCGTTACGCCAAGGGCGTGGGTGTGAATCCCTATGAGATTCTGACGGAAGTGAGCGACGTCTTGCGGGGAAAGCCGGCGAAAGTCGCGACGCGCGTGAAAATTGAGAAATCCGAAAGGAAGGTCCGCTAAATGCCGCGATGGGGAATGGTGATCGATCTCGATAAGTGCACCGGCTGCGGCGCTTGCGTGGCCGGGTGCAAAGTGGAGAACAATGTCGCCGTCGGCTCGGCTGAACTCGGGCGGGAAAACCGAGCCATGTTCTGGATGGAGATGGTGAAGTTCGTGGAAGGGGAACACTATCCCGATGTGCGGATTCGGTACGTGCCGCGGCCTTGCTTTCAATGCGACAACCCACCGTGCACCCGTGTTTGTCCCGTCCGCGCGACGTATCTCTCCGATGAGGGGATTGTGGCCCAAATCTACGCCCGCTGCATCGGATGTCGCTATTGCCAAGCGGCCTGCCCGTACACCGTCAAGTCTTTCAACTGGTACGAGCCGAAGTGGAGCCAAGAACGGTCCAGTTGCTTGAATCCCGATGTGTCTCAGCGGCCGAAAGGGGTCGTGGAGAAGTGCACGTTTTGTCACCACCGCCTGCAGGTGGCGCGGGAGAAAGCACGGGCCGAAAACCGATCTCTCCGCGAGGAGGATTACAAAGTGGCTTGCCAGGACGCCTGTCCGGCCGGAGCGATATTGTTCGGAGACTTGGAAGACAAGTCGACGCAGGTGTTCAAGCTCAGCAAGAGTCCGCGTGCCCAACGTCTCATGGAAGATCTCGGAACCGAGCCGAAGGTCTTCTACCTTTCGAGGGGAGGATGACATGAAAGCCCGGCCGGAAGATCTGGGAGCGGAGGAACATCTCCTCAAACCGCTTCATCGGGTTTCCCCGAAGCTTCTCGTTCTTTGCGGCCTGCTTTTCCTGGCGGTTCTCAACATGCTCTTCGCCTTCGCGGGACAGGTTTGGTTCGGTCTCGGTGTCACCGGAATGAATCAGCCGGTGACGTGGGGTTTCTATATCGTCAACTTCGTCTTCTTCATCGGGATCAGCCACGCGGGGACGCTCATTTCCGCGATCCTGCGCTTGTCACAGGCTGAATGGAGGCGGCCCATCACGCGAATGGCGGAAGTCATTACGGCCCTCGTTCTTGCGATCGGCGGTATCCAGCCGATCATCGATCTGGGAAGGCCGGACCGGGTCTTCAATATCTTTACGTCGGGCAGACTCCAGTCGCCGCTTTTGTGGGATGTGACGTCGATATCGGCCTATTTTATGGCCAGCACGGTCTTTCTCTATTTGCCCCTCATTCCGGATATCGCGCTTCTTCGGGACCGGGGAGGAAAGCTTCGCTGGGCCTACGACCTGATGTCCTGGGGATATCGCGGGACGGAACGCCAGAAGCACGTGCTGGAACGAGCCATGACGATCATGATGATCATTGTCATCCCGATCGCCGTATCCGTTCATACGGTGATCTCCTACATCTTCGCCATGACGATTCAGCCGGGGTGGCACAGCACGATCTTCGGCCCTTATTTCGTGTGCGGGGCGATCTTTTCCGGAATCGCGGCGCTCTTGATCGTCATGATCGCCTTTCGGAAGGCCTATCACCTGGAGGACTACTTAAAACCCATTCACTTCTCCTACCTGGGACAACTTCTTTTGATCATGTCGCTCCTCTGGTTTTACTTCACGTTTTCGGAATACCTTACGGCCTTCTTCGGGAACGAACCGCAGGAACTTCGTGTCGTGAATTATAAATTTACGGGGGCATACTGGCCGCTCTTCTGGGGGATGATCGTCGCGAACTTCGTCATTCCGGTGGCTCTTTTGAGTTCACCCAAAATCCGAACCATCCCGAACATCTTGGTGGCGTCGATCTGCGTGGTGATCGGAATGTGGCTGGAGCGATTAAACATCGTGGTTCCGTCGCTCGCGAATCCGAGGCTCCCATACGCGACGGGCTTCTATATTCCCTCGTACACCGAATGGTCCCTTTTCTTAGGGATGGCGGCGCTTTTCGTCTTGATGTTCATCGGCTTCTCCAAGTTTTTCCCGCTCATCTCGGTTTGGGAAATTCAGGAAGGGAGGACGCACGGCGTGAAAGAGGTGACCGAAAGGGTCGAGAGCTACCTTCCTCCGATGGCGCTCGAAGGAAAGGGGCGGGATTCATGACGAAAAAGAAAATTCTTTTTTTCAGCCAGCTCGTCTCTCTGGCGGGGATCTGGGTCTTCGTCTTGGGAATCAGCGTCTGGATTCTCCATCTCATCCGGATGGCCAACAAGCTTCATGACGCTCCGACGGCGTCCGTATCGATCAGCCTGGTGGCCATTCCCGTCTTTCTCACAGGCGCGAGCGTGCTGACATATGTCTTCGTCGGCATACAGAGAGGTGGAAAGGAATAATGCGATGAACGGGCGGATTCCGATGGCCGTGTTCACCGTCGTTTTGGGCGCATCCTTCATGCTCGGCGGCTTCGCTCGGAGTGAGGAGGAGAATTGGCTTCCATCGGAGCCGCTCAAGGGGCGAGTTGTCTTCGAGCAAAAGCACTGCCCGCAGTGCCATTCGATCGGAGGCGCGAAAGGCGGGGTCGGTCCCGATTTAGCCGAAGCGGGAACGTATTTTCACGGGAGCTTTCTCCAGCTCTCATCCATTTTATGGAACCACATTCCGGACATGCTGGTGGAATACAAAACGCGAAATCTTTCTTGGCCGAGTTTCTCCGAGGACGAGGTCGGCTATCTGATTTCCTATCTGTACTATCTGCGATACTTGGGAAGCCCGGGCGATGTCGCCAACGGCCAGCGCCTCCTCCAGACGAAAGGGTGCGTCGCCTGTCATGCCGTCGGGAAACAAAAAAAGGCGGGGGACGCGCCTCCGCTGGATCAGCTCAAGAAATATGTTTCGCCGCTCTACCTGGTGCAGGCGGTTTGGAATCACGGGCCCCGGATGCAGCGGATGATCGAACAAAAGGGAATCAAGCGGCCGACATTCGACGGTCAGGAAATCAGCGACATGAGCGCGTACATCCGCAACGTAAGCCGCTGGAACACCGAGGAGAAAGTGTATCTCTCCCCGGGCGATCCGAAGAACGGAGAACGGGTGTTTGAAAGCAAGGGGTGCGTCAAGTGTCACTCCGAACAAAGGGGGAGGAAGCGGGCGCCGTCGCTGGAGAAGTCGAGCCTGAATGAGAGCGCGGCGGGCATCGCGGCGCTGATGTGGAACCATGCGGATGTCATGATGAGTTCGATGAAAGAGGAGAAAATCAGCTGGCCGACGTTCGAAGGGCGCGAGATGCCCGATCTGGTCGCATACCTGTTCTTTCTGGATTTTCTGGAACCGCCGGGAAACGCCGCAAAGGGCAAGGAGCTATTCGGCCAGAAACAATGTTCCTACTGTCATTCGATCCACGGAGCCGGGGGTACCATCGGACCCGATCTCGCGGTCGTCGGTTCTCTTTCCTCCACCCGGTCGATCCTCCGGATGATGGTGAATCACGCGGAAAACATGTCGGAAGCCGTCCTGGGCGCCGGGAAAGCCTGGCCGGTTCTGGGCGGTGACGAGATGAATAACATCTTCGCGTACTTAAAAAGCGTCGAACGGAAAGAAAAAAAGAAATAGCCCCTATTAAATGGCTACCTTCGCAATTTAGACAGAAGGGAGGCCAGTGTTCGAGCTTCCCCGGCGCCATACCGGCGGGTCAATTTCTTCAGGAGCGGGAGATCCAGCTTTTCACGCGAGACCTCCAATACCCCTCGCACGTCATCCATATCTTTAGGTCCCCCGGCGAAGATTTTCATCGCAATAAAATCCTCCGCCCCAATGATCCGTATGTGGCCTCCCATAAAGGCGGCCTCCAGAGCTCTGGACAGAGCTCCCGCTTCCATCCCTCGAATTCCCAACAACAAATCCACTCGGTTTTCGTAGGCATCCGCAAGCATGAGTACCGCCGTCACCGGGTCATCGACATCTCCTTTACTCAATTCCACAAGAAAACCCGCCCGATGCATCTCCTTTTCAAGTTCAGGCAAGTCGCCTGATGGCAGCGAAATGACTACATCCGCGTCTTGGCTGGCGCGAACCAGACCATGGAAAGCGGCAGCAATCGCACCCACCACGGCATACGGAATCTTCAAATGATTCAAGATGTCGACCGCGTCCAAGAGGAGCAGCGTGGATTGTCCAGGTCCCGTTGTCTTCATGGAAATCGATCTCGCTCTGCCTTTCGGTTAGAGCGAAAGGACTTCCCGATCCTGTGGATCTCCATCACAAGACGGGAATGTTCCGCATAGGCGATCAGGCGCTGCTCCGGCGACATACGCCGGGCACTTTCGATAAGCTTTCGCCGCATCCGTTCGCCGAGTCTGGATCTCTTTTTCACACGATGAGCATATATCCAATTCGGAAAGGGCGGATAACTTTTCAGCGTAATTCTAGTCCTGGAACTACCTGAGTTCTGAAATCACGAGATCGGCGTCGTATACGGCGCCGGAGGAGATGGCGGAGGGACTTCCGCCGGGGTATGTCAGTCGCCGACCTCGCACTCCTGGAGGCTCCATGCGGGAAGCGAAGAATTACTTTCCTTGCCGATCGACCGAAGCCTATAAAGGACGTCGCTCACCTGGACGACCTCGTATCCCCTGTAGTCCCAGCCCATCCGGCAGCGGGAATCTCCCGGGCATGTCATCCATTCGGCGCAGCCGCCTTCGGGATCTCTCCTGTAGCATTCCGGGTGAGGACGCATCAACGGACATTGGTAGTCTCCGCTCAAACCGACCTTGGTCTCGAGGCATCCGTCCCAATTGGGATCGCCACCAAAAGCCTGAGTATCGTACGTTGGGGAAGAGGAGTAGTTGTTCGTATACGTCCCCGGGTTGAATGTGACTTTCGCGGTGTAACCCAACGCGTGGGTGGTTTGGCATTCAACGACGTCCGGTTTGCAGTTCTTGTCCATGCCATTGCCAAAAACATCCGGAGCCGTGGAATAGACCGTCGGATCGTCGTCCTTGCAGTCGGTTCCCCCCGAAGTCATGTTCGCCTCTCCGTCTCCATCGTTATCCGCGTTGGTCGGATCGGTCAGCGGCTGCGTTGTCACCTCCTCGTAATCGGTCCGGCCGTCGCGATCCGTGTCTTTCGCCAAAGGGTCGGTCCTATAGGTGTGGACTTCCACGCCGTCATGAAGTCCGTCCCCATCCGTGTCGACGGACGCCGGGTCGGTTCCATAGGTCGACTCTTCGGGATCGCTCAGACCGTCGCCGTCCGAATCCGGGGGGCCGTACAAAAATCCACCTTCGAGGACGGACGAGCAACCGTCGGGATTTGCAGCCACAACATCCACCTTGCACGTGCCGGCACAGACGTGGTCTAGGCTTGGGACCGCTACGCCGATCGTCGAGTGGCTTACGGTCCCCTCGTACCTTGCTCGTTCGCCGCCGATGGAAACGATGGCCGAACCAGCTAAATCGACCACAAAATTTTCCCCCGATACATCGACGTGCGTGTCCATCCTTCCGGAATTTGGAGTTAATGCCGTAATTTTCGGACGGGTCGTGCAGAGGGTCGCTCGCGTGTATGTGAAAGCATCAAAAAAATCAGCCTTCCGCCCCTGAGCGTCGACCAAGGACACATCGACGGCTCCGACACTGTCACCGGCCGGCACCTGGACTTCAATCGCCGAGTCTTCGGCATGCAGGATCGCCGCCTCTCTTGAGGCGAAAAGAACCTTGCGAACCTCCCCGAAGCCCTTCCCGAGGATGGTGACCACCGATCCGCCTTCCCCCGAACCGGGCTCAATTCCAAGAAACGTCACGCTTTGCTGGAAGGACGTTGTTTCGCCATCGGGAGATGAACAGAAACAAAGCAAGAGACAGAGGGGGGCTACCCCAGCGATCAGGTTCGGCTTCCGCATGTCAGTCTTTGCTTAAAGGGAACCCCCTTTGTTTCAGCTGCTACGATCCACCGACGACAGGTTTGTTGTATCCCCATACCTTCTCCGGGGGCCAATGCAGCAACCGGTGTGCCAGGTATATATTATGTTGGAAGTTTAAGAAGTTACGTAAAATCGTTCGTCAAAAGGCCGCAAAGTTTGAATGAAGTTCTGCGCTGCTTGGGCAGAATGTCGGCGACGAACGTTGCGTTATCCAAGGCACGTAGCAATCGGCTTCACACACTCTTATAGTTCACGACGGTGTTGATCGTTTCGATACTGACTGGGGTAGCGATATCGGCTGCCGCCCCCGCTTCCACCAAGGTCGCGTTTTTGGCCGATCATGGGTACAGCGAAACAACCGATGCCGTTTTCCGGATGGTTCGAAACGAAGGCGCTTCCCTGCTCGTGATTCAAGGCGATCTCGACTACAAGAGCGACGCCCAACAATGGGAGGAAATGATCAACAGGACGTTGGGAGAGAATTTTCCGGTCCTCGTGGCTCCCGGCGACGAGGAATTTAAGCGCTGGAAAGACTACCAAACTGTCTTCCGCCGCCGCCTCGAACGAGCCAAAGAAGTTTCATGCGAGGGTGACCCTGGAATCCGTTCCACGTGCACGTTCCGCAATCTTCGGGTTCTGTTGCTCGGGGTGGGGTTGACCGGCGACGACTATTCTTCCTACATCCGCAATCCGGCTATCCATGGGAAGGAACCGTGGAAAATCTGCTCCTGGCATCTTAACCAGCGCCTCCTTCAGATCGAGAAGAAACCGGACGAAGCCGGATGGGACGCCTATGAAGCCTGCCGTGAGATCGGCGCGATCGTGGCAAACGGCCACGCGCACGTCTATGCCCGGACACATCTATTGTCGAAAATGAATCCGCCGACCATCCTCTCGAAGGAACCGGTTCTTACGATCGCGCCCGGTCAGACGTTTCTCTTCATCAGCGGCATCGGCGGAAAATCAATCCGAAAGCAAAAGGACACCCTGGCCGCCAACCCCTGGTGGGCTACTGTTTATACCCGAAAACAACATGCCGATTTCGGTGCGCTCTTTTGTTCGTTCGGCGCCCAAGAGAAAAAGCCCAAAGGAGACTGCTACTTCAAAGACATTCAAGGCCGAGTCGTAGACCGTTTCGAGCTTCTCAGTCTTTTGTAGCGTAGCTCCGGGTCGGATACGATCCCAGGCGTGAAGCGTTCGGCCCAGGTCGTTCAACCGGTACCGCCTTCTGGGGAGGTGGGGCGGGAGTATCCGGGCTTATACGAAGAACTCGACCAGCTGCGACGAAAGCGGTTGACGCTGGTGGCTACCGTCGGCGCGTTGATGTGCCTCACGATTCAAGTGATCAACTTCTGGACCCAAGCCGGCCCGCGGATCTATCCGCGGATGGAACCGGAGATCCTCGATCGGGCCACACTGCTCTTTCACGCCGCTTCGTTTCTTTCAGCCGCTTTCCTGTTTCGAATTCGTTCGCTTCAGACACAGACGGTTCTCGCTCTCGATCTCCTCTTGTTTGGGTTGAACATTCTCGCTCGATCCCTTGCGACGATCTGCATCGTTGAAACGGGCGATCATTTTCCGGGAATCGAGGGTATTTCCCTTGCGGTGATTTTGCATGGGGTATTCGTTCCGACCGGTATCACGATACCGATTGTGCTCGGCGCCTTGGCCACGATCTCCTTCCCGTTGGCCCAAATCGCGGGTTTACACTGGTTCGACTCGATCGCCGCACATTGGCAACAAGTAAGTGGGGCGGAGCCGTTTGCGTTCTTGCTTACTTTGAACACGCTTACGATCGCCTTTTTCGCCTTTCTCGGCGTTCTGGCCAACCGCGTTTTTTACGGCCTCGCCCGGGACGCCTACCGCGCCAAACAGCTTGGGAATTATCTCATTGAAGGGGAACTCGGTTCGGGCGGGATGGGAAAAATTTTGATCGGACGGCATCGTCTGATGCGCCGGCCGACGGCGATCAAAGTTTTGCGGGCCGAGTTTTTGGGCGGGCCGGAAGCCTTGGCTCGTTTCGAGCGCGAAGTCGAACTGGCGTCAAAGCTTACGCATCCCAACACAATCGCCATATATGATTTCGGACGTTCGGCCGACGGAACCTTTTACTACGCCATGGAAATGCTCAAGGGGTTAAACCTCCAGGAACTCGTGGATCAATACGGTCCTCTTCCCTCGCCGCGGGCCGTGCATATCGTAAAGCAAATTTGCGGATCGCTGGCGGAAGCGCATTCGATGGGTGTCGTCCATCGCGACATTAAACCGAGCAATATTTTTCTCACGCAGCGCGGAGGTCTGGACGACTTCGTCAAAGTCATCGATTTCGGTTTGGCCAAACAGGTCGCCACGCCCGACGTGCCGGGTGAGGGCCTTACGGAGGCCGGGCGTCTGTTCGGCACGCCGCATTTTATGGCGCCGGAGACGGCATACGGAGCCGATCGAGCGAGTCCTCAGTCCGATATCTACAGCCTGGGCGCGGTCGCTTATTGGCTTGTAACCGGAAAGCGGCTCTTCGACGGCACTCCGGCGGAAATATTGGCCGCGCATGTGAAGACGGTACCGAAGCCGCCTTCAAAAGTTTCAGAGGTTCAGATTCCGGCCTCACTCGAACAGACGATACTTACCTGCCTAAAGAAAAAACCGGAGGAGCGACACAAATCGGCGATGGAAATCTTCACCGCGCTGGACGGCATCGAAGGGACATCACGTTGGTCAAACGCACAAGCGAGAGAGTGGTGGGAGATCCACCATCCGGGTCTGTTCACGCATCTTTGAGTAATTCTTTGAGAGCAGATCGTTCTTCGTCCGAGGCAAAGAGCGTGGCTCCGGTCTTTAGAAGGTCGGAAACGACATGGTCGATCGGTCGAACGGTTTTTCGCTTTTGTTCATCGCTCAGATCGCCGATAAACGGCCACAGTCCCTTTTTCAGATCGGCGGGAAGGACCTGCTCCAGATATTCGAGGGCGAAGCTCCTGAGCTTTTCGTTCTCGAGAAGAATTCCATAATAGGCCGCCCGAACCGCCTCGGGCTCCAGCACCAGCGCCAACATACGGAAGGTATGCTCGATCCCGAGCTCCCCTCGGCGTCCCACCCGTTCGGACACGAGATCATCCTCTTCCGGCTCGGTTTCATCCAAAAGCCGGTGCAGTTCCCAGACCGGCTTTCCACGGCTGACTTCCCCTTTCAAGGCTTCCCACACACCCGTCTTCCAATTTGTCTCCGACACCGGAAGGCCATGCTTTCGGCGGTTGGCTAAAGCGATCGCCGAACGATATCGAACTTCGAACCGTGAGTCTCCCAGAGCCACGACAAGCGCCTCATCCGCTTTGGCGATCGGAACTTTCGCCAGGACACGGGGGATTCTCCTGCGGATGACGAAATCGTTGTTTTCGTCCCGGAGAATCCCCGCCAACACGTGGAATCCGCCAGCCCCGACTCGAACCAAAGCGTGCGTGACAAGATCCTGAAGATCTTTTTGTGCCAGGAGACGGACGAGAGTCTCCGCATGGCTTTCATTCCAGTCCGTTTTCTCCATCAGCGCTTTTCGAACCTCGGTGGGATTTTTGGATTGAATCCGTTCCAATGTCGTGCTCTTCGTTGGCGTGACCGGCGCTTGAGAGACTTTGGCTGCACCCGAGGGTGGAAGGAGACCTCGGGCCTCCAAGTCGGCGGCTATACCCAGCCGGCTGAAGGTCGCCGTCAAAAGCCCTCTCCCCTCAAATCGGGCATCCGCCAGCATTCGTTCCGGTTCCGCCTTATCCCGCAGCTGTTGAACGAGCGTCTCAAAATACTTCCTTCCGATTTGCCGGCTCAGCCCCAAGAAACCGAGGGCTGAGACTCCCACAAGAATCGAAAGGTATTTGGAGGGAAGGCCTCCCAAGGTGATGCATAGAAAAATGAGTCCCGATCCGGCCCCTTCGGCAGCCGCGTCGACCAAAGAATCAATGAAGGTCTTCGTTTTTCGCCGGACCTGCGTGGGAAGAGGGATGTACACAACTTCGACGGCCGACCGAAAAATGGATTTCCGGATCGAATTGTCCGCGCCGCGCGCCAACGTGGCCGCTATTAATCCGGGCAAGAGAAAAAGCCCGGTGGAGCCGGCCAGCAAAACCATCGGCAGAACTGCGAACGTGGTCCCGACACCCGTCCTCGCCAAAAGCGGCGCTGTAACAACGACCTGAAGAAGAAGAGAAATAAGGCCGGTCCAACCGTAGAAGCTCCCGAAAAACCCGGCCAGCTGTTCCCTCGACTGCAAGGAAGCTCGAACTTGTTCCTTGAATTGATAGTCGAGGAGCGTGCTCGCTAACGTTGCCGCGAAAACGATTGAAGCCAACGTCCGCAGATGCTCGTTCCGCCATACGAGATGCAAGCTCTCACGCGTACTGGTCCGTTCGCCCTCCTTTTCCTTAGGGTCCATGTCCTTTCGCGCCGGAAGCAGGACTTGCAGAAGCAAAAAGAGGCCGACAAGCCCAATTAACGCCGGGATCATTTGAACGAGGCCGATCTGTTTGATCAGCGGCTTGATGGACGTACCCAGAGTGAGGGCGCCGATGGTCCCTCCGGCGCTGATTAACGCAAACAAACGCTTGGCGCGGCGAATCGGAAAAAATTCCGCCGTGACCACCCAGAAGCCGGAGGTCAAGACGAATGCGCCCAGCGCCGTCCAGAGGTAAAAGACAACCACGGCGGAAGCATTTTGCGTCGCAACCGGCCAAAGTGCGAGAAGGCCCATCGCGAATAGAAACACCGCGTAACGAAGGACACGTTGAGCTCCGTACCGGGCCATAAGTTTGGAAAACGTCCCAATCGTTGGCAACGCCAGAACCACGACGGCGGTCGTGATATACGGGAGCGTCTTGACGTCGAATGTGCCAAGGTAGAGGGCCTCACGAAGGGAGCGCCCGAGAATCATCATTCCGACGACGAAAAACGCGCCGAGAAAACAGAGAGCAACCGTAGGGAACTCGCCCGGCCTTATGTCAAGCCAACTTGTGAGCCGCTGGGCGGGTTTCATTCAGAGGTGTTTACTACGCCGCCTCGGCGAAGTCGACCGGCTGGCGATGAAGCGACCACCACTCCCTCGCCTGATTCTGCGTCCAGAGTCTGTTGGGTTCACAGGTTTCAAGCGCACCGAGGAACTCGTCCATATTTTGAAAGCGATCTTCGGGCTTCTTGGCCAGACACCGAAGAACGAACCGGTCCAACGCTTCGGGAATGGCGATCTCGGAGAGTTCGGAAGGTGGTTTAGGGTCGGTCTTGGCGTGATCGACGAGAAGCTCGACGTTGGACGACGCGGCAAAAAGCGGCTGTCCCGTGAGCAACCAGAAGGTCACCGCTCCCAGATTATAGATATCGGCACGATGATCCACTTTCGATGAGCCGTACACCATCTCCGGCGCGATGTACCGAGGGGTCCCGAAAATCACTCCGGTCTTCGTCAAGTGGGAGGCTCCGTCAATTTTCATCTCTTTGGCCAGACCGAAATCCAGAACCTTTACGAAATCGTAAATGCCACCCCGTTCCGTCAGAAAAATATTCGCCGGCTTGATATCGCGGTGAATGATGTCCTTGTTGTGAGCTTCACCGAGCGAGCCGGCGACCTGACGGAGAATATGAATGGTACGAGCGGCCGGCAGGGGACCGTATTTCTCGACGATCTCCTGAAGGTTTAGGCCGTCCAGGAACTCCATCACGTAAAAAAATTTGTTGTCGTCCGTCCGTCCGAAATCATAAATTGAAATCGTATTGGGATGACTGAGTGTCGAGGCCAGTTGAACCTCCCGTTCGAAACGTTGGATCGCCGCTCCGGAATCGTCGTCGCCCGGCACAAGCATCTTTAATGCGGTCGGCCGGTGCATCATGGCGTGATGGGCGATATAGACCTTTCCCATGCCGCCGCTCCCGATCTCTTTTTCCAGGATGTAATTGCCGACTTGCTTCGCTTGATGGAGGTCCTTTCGCATGTTGTAAAGCGTCTTTGTGACCAGAGCCGAGACAAGACCATATATCGCGATTTGAATCGCTTGCGCCGGTGTGGCTCCGACCATCGCGTCGTATCCTCCACGCGTCTCCCAAAAGGTTTGGACGGAAGGGAACCAGAGATAGGACAAGAATCGCATGACGACGAAACCGAGTGTTGCCCAAACGCCCATGCTGATCTGGCAACTCAAGAGACAGGGAACAAATGCCGCGTGTACGAAAAGTATCAATGAAATCGGAAAAAGTGGAGCCTCGGCCGGAAATGCGATGGCCCCAACCCACGTAGCCAGCAAAAGGTTGAAATGGAATACAACGTTATCGATCGTGCGGAGGGTCCCCGCTCGCCAATCCTTCAAGGAACGTAGAAAAAGCAGTGCTCCGGCAAAAGAAGCGGCATGAATCCATTTGGAAATCAGAACCCAATTCGGCGCGATCACACTTTCCCATTGAACCGGGCCCCACAAGTATTTTGTAATAACCCAGCCGATCACACTGAGCGTCAGGCCCAAATAGGAGACGAGAATCAGGCGCTGATGAAGAAGCCCGCACCTCTCCTTCTGAAACGAGTCGCTCGTCTGGGCGGGCGACGGTTCCTTTTTCTTACAGCAAAGGGGCATCGTGATCGGCATACGCTCGCATCTCCCGGTGGGGCCTATCTAGCGATGATAATGATCATTGTCCAGGAGGTCCCCGTATCTCCTTTATATTGATTCAGTCCGGAGGAAGGTCTAAAAATTACAAATTGATTCCAAGGGCTTACACGGTTCTTTTGGGGATCCTCTGCACGATGACGCCTGCGGTCGCGGAAACCGTACCCGCGCCGATCTCCGGAACAGAACCGGAAACCCCGGTCGTCATCCAGGAAAAGGAACCTCGCTGGCCCAAAATCCTCGCTTTTCCCTTGGATCTTCCACCGACGGTTGTTCGCGGCGTCGGTCTCCCTTTCTCCATGTTCGCGAATTGGGCCGAGGAGACGAACCTGCCCCTTCGGGCGCTGGAGTTTTTTTCCAACGATGACCGAACGGCGTATTGGTACCCGACCTTTCGAATCGGCGGTAAGGGAGGCGCATTTTTCGGCGCCGGAGGAAAGCACCGAGACCTTTTCGGGAGGGGATACAGCGGTTCGGCGCTCGCGAATGTTTCGTTAGGCCTCGATCTCGATGCCAAACTTTCCTTCACGCATCCTCATCTCGGAAACAGCGATGTCGCCGGAGGTTTGGCCGCAACGTATTACCGGCGGCAACTGGAGGAATACTACGGCATCGGCAACGATTCCCGGGCGGAAGATTCCCGGAAATTCGAAGGGCGTCTTTTATATTTGTCCGCGCCGCTTGGCGGACAATGGGGTCGTCATTTCAATTGGGACGCGGCGGCGAAGTACGCGGTTCTTGAGCAAGATGAGGCTTTCCCTGGAGATTTAAGCGGCAATTTTCCGTCCAACGAACTCTTCGGATTGGGCGAGTCGATCTCGGGGGGAGACTTCGGCTTTGGTCTTCGTTGGGACGACCGGGATTTTAAAGGAGCGCCCGGGAAAGGGACGGTGATCAAGGGTTCGTTCAACGGCTTTGTTGGAGAGAACGATTTTCGTTTTATTCGGACCAAAGCGGCGTTCAGCCGTTTTCTGACGCTCCGAAAACGAGGGCGAACGCTCGGTTTCGGCGGACGGTTTGAGTGGGCGGCTACGCCCGGGGGCGGCGAAATTCCGTTCACTTTCGTTCCATACTTGGGCGGAAGCGGAAATTTTCGCGCCTACGACGATTTTCGGTTCCGAGACAACGCGCTGTTTATGCTGATTAGCGAGTACCGTTATCCGCTCTGGCGGTACGCCGACATGGCGCTCTTTTTTGAAAGCGGCCGTGTCGCGGGCAGCCCGAGAGATCTAAGTTTCCACGATCTGCACTACTCGTACGGCGCTGAAATTCGTTTTCGGACGCTCGACATCGCCTTTTTTCAAATTCTCATCGCTCACGGGGAGGACGGGTTCCGCGCGACGATGTCTCTGAACCAAAGTCTATGAACGCACCCTTTTTTCGCACGGTCCTGATCGTTTTATCCGTCACGGGTTGCACGCATCATTCGCCTGCGCCGATTCTCACGCAGCACCAAATCGCCGACGATCGGAAGCCGATCGCCCCGGTCAAGGAGCGAACCGACTTGAAATATGGCGAAGTCGCCGATCGAAACACGTTCGAGCGACTTGCACGGGTCGCGGACGTTCGAACCTACCTAACGGGCGTAGGAAATAGCCTGGGCGGTGACTGGGGCCCCGAAGCCCTCAACGCGAACTCGTTCGACGAAGTCGCCGACTCCAGCTGGTTTACGAATCGGAATGCACGCCAGGAGGTCGCTCTCGATATTCTTCGAGACGGCCCGCCGCCGGCGATTCACCTGTCGACCGTAGGGCCACTCGCCATTATCAGCGGCAAGGGATCGGGGGATATTCCGGGATTCATCGTGGCGGACCCAAACAACCAGCGGTTCCTTCTGAAGTTCGATTCGAGCGAATATTGCGGCCTATCGACGTCGACCGACGTCATCTCCAGCCGTTTCTTGTATGCCGCCGGTTACAATACTCGGGAAACACGGATCGAGCATATCGATCCGGCTCGATTCGTTCTCGATCCGAAAGCAAAAACCAAAGACCGCTTCGGGAAGAAGGTTCCGATGGATCAGGAGGCGTTTGCTCGCCTGATCGCCCGGCTTCCCGGCTGCCGGAAAGACGGAAAAGTTCGAACGATGGCCAGTCGCTTTTTGGAAGGGAAACCTGCCGGCCCGTTCTCCTATCAGGGTCGACGCGCCGACGACCCCAATGACAGGCTTCCCCATCAACACCGGCGGGAGTTGCGCGGTCTCGTGGTTCTGGCGTCATGGATCAACAACACCGACTTTCAGGATTACAACACGCTCGACATGTTCAAGGAGGCGGGCGATGGGAATGGGCATCTCGTCCATTACTTGCTCGACTTCGGCGGATCCTTCGGCCACGGGACGCTCCACCCGAAACAAAATTACCAGGGCCATATTCATTTTATTGATTTCGAGGAAGCAGGATTAAATCTTCTGACGTTCGGACTTCGCGATCCCGTCTGGGCGCAAGATTTCCCAATTCGGTATCGGTCGATCGGAAACTTTCGGGCCGACAACTTCGACCCATCGGAGTGGCGGCCGAGCAATCCCCATCCGGCCCAGCAACAAATGACCGAACGAGACGGATTCTGGGGGGCGAAGCTGGTGGCCTCTTTTTCCGATGAACAGATCCGCACCGCCGTCCGGGCCGCCGAGCTTCCCGAAGATGGGGCCGAAGAGGAGATGGTTCGAATTCTAAAAAGTCGGAGGGACACGATCGCGAAGTACTGGTTTTCAAAGGTCGGAGCTCTCGATCGTTTTGTCATCGAAGGGGACGTCCCCACCGTCCGATTTGTAGACTGGAACCAGGCGGGGCTCTGGCGGCCGACGCAGGCTGTGTCGTATCGCTGGCATCTTCGAGGGAGGAAAATCTATCGTAGCGGTACGACACTCAAACCTCGGATCGAATTATTCGCAACGAAGGAGGCATTCGAAACTTGGCAGAAACAGATCCGTAAGAGCGCCGATCGTTACCTGCGACTGAACATCACGCCGATGATCGAAGATCCCGTCAGCCTGCCGTACGAGAAAGTTGCAACAACCGCTCGCGCGGCGGGCCACTCGACCGAGGCGAGCATTTTCCTCCATGATGACGGTCGATTCTATTGGGTTGGAACCGATCGAAAGCGATCGTCGAACTAAGTCAGGCGCCACGTAAGCTGCTGGAATTACTTACGATTTAAATACCTTAAAAGTCAGCCGCATAAATCGTAAAATAGAAATACTCCTTGTTCCGCCATTCCAATACGGGTCGTATTCTGCTGTTTTTGACAGTCCTGATCTCCATCACTTCGGCGCAGGCGGCGGAAGATTTTTCACCGGGATCCTTTGAACTGCCGCCCCATCCTCGTTTTACGGCATTCAGACAGAGCCTATTGGCCGAACAAGCAGCCCTCATCGCCGGAACAACCTTCGCCGCATCGTTTCTGGCGTATCGCCTGGTGGATACACCGCTCGGGGTCGACGGAAGCGCCGGCGCTTTAGGACCCGCCAGTCAATGGATCTCGGATATCGGCAACTATCTTCCGTTTGCGCTGCCGGTCGGGTTTTTTGCCGCGGGCCAGTTTTTCGAAAAGGGAAGTCTGGAGAGGTCCGAGGCATTTAAGACGGCCCAGGAGTTGGCCGAAGCGATCGCCCTAACCTACGGAACGACGATAGGACTCAAGTACGCCGTGGGCCGAACGAGACCGAACGGTCAGGATGATGCATCGTTCCCCTCCGGTCACGCGTCGATGGCCTTTGCTGCGGCCGGCGTCCTCGCGCAACGATTTCCTTGGTACGTTGGCGTCCCCTCCGTGGCGTTCGCCAGCGCAGTTGGGTTCACCCGGTTGGACCTGGGCAAACACTACCTCTCCGATGTCGCTGTCGGAGCAGGATTGGGTCTCTTCTTCGCCACCACGGTTCACCTCTACCATTCCAATTTGTCTTTTATGGCCCATAAGCCATCGCAGCAGACGGTTGTCCCGATGGTGGCAAAAAACATTTTAGGTCTCAGCTTCACGGGGACCTTTTAGTCTTCGATTTGGAAATCGGCCGACGTCGCTGCTGACTCAGGTGATCAAGTAAACCCGCTTGATTTTAGCGGTTTATGTGGTATAACGCCTTGCGTTGGTATCCACAAAAAAAATCATCTTTTTCTTATTCGCTTTGATAACCTTTGCACCCCCCTCCCAGGCGGAGGGGCCGGTCCTGGGTATCGGCGATGTCTTAAATCTTCTTACCGAGCTGCGTAGGTTCCATCAGAATTGCATTCCGGACGATGGCAGAGAGGTTTCCGAGGATACCCACGCGTTTTTAAATGAATGGAACAACCTCTCCACTCTGCCGTTCAACGCAATCGACTACCCGGCTCTGGCCGCAAAGATGGGGCCGAGTCTCTTACGAATGGGGAAGCTTCTCCACAGATACACCTATGGCGGGTCCTATGACGAACTGAATCCCGGTCATTCACGGGAGTTCGGCAACGGTACAAGGAGTCGCAATTTCAGGGGACGCCGCAATCATGAACTCAGAGATCCGGAGAATTGCGGCCCGCCGGTCGTCGACAGAATTCTCGCTGAGAAACAATGGGACAGAGTCCCCGGTTTCGACCCCAGCGTTTGGCGGCAACGTAATTCATTGGTAACGCAAGCCAGATCGCTCCTTCAACCGAGTCTAATCGTAACGGCGACGACAGCAGCGGCTGTCGCTGCGCTCTCTAGTCTCGCTTTACGTCAACCATCCGCTCTCCTCTCTCAAGCGAGTTCACCAATAATTATGCCCAGGCTAACGGACCAGATCGTTCCAGACGCCGAGATACGACGTGACCCACCAGAAGTGTTCCTCGCTCTTTGCAGCGCTATCACATCGAATGGCCGGTGCGAACCGGAGCTCGATATAAACTGGCAAAAGCTTTACGTGTTGTATGCCTCGCGGGCGATCAACGACTTTTCCGAAGTGGTGACGAAGGAAATCGAATTCCGGGAGAAAATCCTACAAGGTTACCGACCGACTCTCGCCCAACTGCTGGAGATGTACGCGCGCCGAGATGTTCTGGGTCAGATCAAGATCTGCGACGGAAACATCGAGAGCTGTTTGCCTCCTGAAAAGGGTTTTCATTATCAAAAGGCCGCACAGATTCTTCAATGTCTTGATAACGATGCGGAAGGCTGTCGTGAACTTCCGGAAGGCTTCGGGAAGCTCAGCCGGGGCTACGTTGATAAAGCGATCAAACGACAGTTCGGAATAAGACCTTTTCCATCTCGCCTTCCTCCGAAGTGGAGCTAAACAACAGAATATGCGTCTACGGTAAGTGCTTCGCATTCGGACTCGCCGGAGCCAGGCTCGTCAGAAACGCATAGAGATCCGCCATCTCCCGGCCCGTCAGTTTGGGCCACTTCAAGTGTTGCTCGGTATGCTTCTCTTGCATCTCGGTGGAGTGGTTCCACATCGCCGCGACCATGCCCATGGGGGAGTTCAATTTGCTGATGGCGGCGAAATCTTTCGCCGCGTTTCGTCCCTTGCCGTTTAAGGAGTGGCACGTCAGGCATTCTCGGTCCCTAACGAGATTCTCCCCTGTGGCGGGGCTCCCCGGTGCGTCCTCCAGTTTCATGCTGTAGAGATACGCGATGACGTGCGCCATCTCCCCCTCCTTGAAATCCGGGAACGTGAGTTTCTTTTCTTTCATCATCTCCCACATGGCGGGGCCGTGATTCCACATCTTGGCCGCGATCTCGGTCACGGGATAGTTGAAATCGACCTCAGCGAAATCGGGCGCCGTGGTTGGTGGTTTGGCACGGAACGAATGGCAATGCATGCACCCTTTTTCGGTCAAGAGTTCCTTCCCCTTTGAGGGATCGCCGAGGTCATAGTCGCTGGCCGGGAAGACGGTCGGGGCCATATACGAACGGATTCCGGCGGCCAGGGCGTCCATCTCGTCCTCTTCGATGACGGGCCGATCGATCTTGTACTTCTCAAAAAGCGCCAGCATTTTCGGGCCATGGTTCCACATCGCTTCCGCCAGTCGGATGGGGGAGATGTATTCCTTTTTCGCGCTGATGTCGGGAGCGATTCGGGCGCCTTCCCCTCCAAATTGATGACAAGAGAAGCATCCCTTTTCCTTCAGCACCTTTCTTCCCATCGATTCCCTCACCGGTTCCGCCATGTACCGGATGAAAGAGAGATAGCGAACCAGCTCGGACATCTCCTTCGGCGTGAACTTCGGAAAGGCATACCCTTTGGTCTCGATCTTCTTCGCCATTCTCGGAAGGTGATTCCACATGACGGAAGAAAGCTCGAGGTATGTACCGTAAAACTTGCGGTTGCCCAGGTCGGGACCGCCGCGGCCCCCCCTCCCGTACACGGAATGGCACTGCGCGCATCCCTTCTGATGGAAGACTTCCCGACCCGGCCACGGTGAGGCCGAAGTGGCTGCTTCCTGCGCCCGAAGGGCGAAAATGGAGCCGGATGACATCAGGAGATACGCGAGAATGAATTGCAGGAGGCGGATGCAGTTTCTCCGGGTAGTGGACATAGTCACCTCGTCGTTTCTTGTGAGATTAAAGCCCTGCTCCGTTTATCTCATGCATGACAAGAGGGTGAACGGCTGTATATGATTTAGATCAGCTGCCGGCGGACAACCGTCTGGAGAGCAATCGACGTTGCGCTCGTGGGGTCGGCCACGAGACAAGCTACTTTGCGGTGCCTTTCTTCCGAAAGATTCGAATAGGAGTTCCCAGCTTGTATAGCTCGCCCACTTTGCAGATGTCTTCGCATTGGACGGAGATGCTCGCGCCCACGACTTTTTCGACGTCCGGGATTTCCTCCCATTCCTCCTCCAGGCCGCTGATTTCGGTCGCGACGCGGTCGAGTGTTGCGTCCGGAACGAGCTTTCCGAAGTGTTTCGTCAAAACCGTTCGGATTTTATCGGCGTCCCGGGGCATAGAATCTCTCCTTCGCTTTCCATTCTCACCGTTGTTTGCGTATTTTAAATATGACCAGGATCATTCTTTGAAGGGATTGAGGATTCGCAAGTCCTCTACGTGAAAACCATGCTGCAGGTCTTCGGTATAGAGCGCGTCACAATTCGAGGCCAGTGCCTGAGCCACAATGGCCGCATCCCAGAAAGACCAGCGATAACGATGCCGAAGGCGACACGCGTGGACGAAGATTTCCTGAGTTGTCACGACCGGGTCCCATGAAAAGTAACTACGACAGACATCGACGGCATCCTCGAAGGAAAGAGGTTTCGGGATCTTGGTCGCGACCGTGACGAGAAATTCCTGCAACACCTGCAGGCTCGTCGCAGCCGATTGGTTTTCCCAATGGGCCTTTACGAGATCCGAAGATCGATTTGATTTACCGGAATCACTTCGATCATACGCATAGACGAGAATATTCGTGTCAAAGAAAGCGCGCCTATTTTCGGACATGCAGGGCGTCCCTCGACCAGGTCACCTTTCCCACTTCATACAGGCCCTTCGCCATTCTTCGCATTTCCTTGCGAAACGCACGTTGATGAAGCGATTTCCGCGAAATGAGTTCGTGGGCGTATTTGGCAAGAAGCCTGGAGACAGACTGGTTGGCTTCGGCCGCGGCGATTCGGAGCTTTCGCAACAACGGGCGGGGGAGGGTCAACGTGATGTTTTCGAGATCTCTCTTCATTACACTATTATCGTGTAACACGATTATCGTGTCAATGCCTCGACCGGGTGGTGCCAAGACAGTTACTTGCGCGGCGGAGGAAGCGAACGGATTTTGAGAGCCAGAGCGATGACCAACAACGTGAGGAATATTGTGCTGATTCCGAGGCCGACTCGGCGGGTTTTGTTTTCGCGGAGAGCGGCTTTCCCCAAAGCGATGGCTTGATCCACAGCTTTTCGTCCCTCCGTGATCTTCGCCTCCACCCCCGGCATGGAAAAGGAGTGAATCTCGGTTCGTGCCTGAATCAACGCCTGCCGGGCATTTTGCATGCTGTCCTCGGCTTCGGTGACGTCCATTCCCTTGTCCCTCGCTTCTTCGATAATCTTCGAAGCTTCGGCCGAATAATTCTTCAAAGAGCCGATCATCTTGGAGAACGCCATGGCCACGGCGGCGCCTTTATCCCCCTCTTTGTGGCACTTGGCGCAGATCGCGCCTTGCTGCGTCCCGATCCGGTCATCTGAGATGTGAACGATCAGATGATTGCCGTGGCAGGAAATGCATTCGCCGTAGGGATCCTTCTGCAGGGCTTTCGCCATGGGACTCTTGAGAAACAGCTCGGCGTTGTGGACGTGGCAGGAGCCGCAAATATGGGCGATGGATTTCAGTCCCGGCGGTGTGGCGCCGTGGTTGCCGTGACAATCGTTGCAGGCGGGAGCGCCCCGGACATCTCCTTTTTCAAGCAGAGCTTTCCCATGCACACTTTTCGCGTACTCGGCATAGACGGTCGTCGAGATCTTGTACGGCTTCATATATTCGGGGTCGGCGTGGCAATGGGCGCACATCGTCGGCAGGTTCACCGCGTAAACCGGAGACTTCGCGTCGTTGACTTTCCGGATGTTGTGCACGCTGTGGCAGCTGACGCATTCGGCGACTTTGGTGTCCCCCTGTTTCAGTTTCTTGCCGTGCTGGCTGGTCAGGTAGAGCTCATACTGATCGACCCGAAGCATCGGGTTGTATTTCTTCATGAAGACCGGGTTGCTGTGGCATTTCGCGCAAAGTTTCGGAATGTCCGCCCTCTTCGGCGCCCCTTTGAAGCCTTTCTTCGGGTCCATTGAGATATCTTGGTCGTCCGAGGTCGGATCTCCGCCGTGGCATTCGTTGCACCCGATTCCCGCCGTGGCGTGCACGTCATCCTTCCAGCGGGTGGAGGGCTCATCTTCCATCGACTGATGGCAGATAAGGCATTGGCCGCCGGGCAGCGCAGCAGCTTCTTCGGCGTATGCCGACGAAAGTACGTTCAGCAGAATGAATAAAATCCAACTCATGCGAGTACGTGTCCGGCGATGGTCATTCCTATAAAAAAAAGCAATAGCGCCATCCCGATGCCGCGGAGAATCTTTGTGGTCGATTTCTTTTTTCCGCAGTCGATCCATGGAATAAGCAGCCAAAACACGCCGATCCCGCCGAAGATCATGTGTCCGACCAGCTCCCCGTCAATCGGCCCCACCTTGGCGGGCAAGAACTTGAGCGTCTGGAACATGAAAAGGAAATACCACTCCGGTTTGATTCCGGCCGGGGCGGAGGCGAAAGGATCGGCTTTCCTTCCCAGTTCCCAGGGGAAGAAGACCGCCAGGATCGCCAAAATATCGAGAATGATAAACCAAAGTAAAACGTCCCGGAGAAAGAAGTGCGGGAAAAACGGGATACTCTTCCGGTTTTCCGGGTGGCGTTTCCAATCTTCGGGCTCGTGCATTCCCTGGATCTGCACGAACAGCAAATGAATACCCAGAACGGAAGTGAAGATCGCCGGGAGGAGGGCGACATGCAAAGCGAAGAAGCGGGTCAGCGTAGAGCCGGTGACTTCTTCTCCGCCGCGGAGAACATGCATGAGGGTTTTCCCGATGTACGGCACGACGCCGATCATGTCGGTGCCGACCTTGGTGGCGAAGAAGGAAAGTTCGTTCCACGGCAGCAGGTAACCCGAAAACCCGAACGTCATGACGATTCCCAGAAGGGCGAGCCCCGTGACCCAGCTGAGTTCGCGGGGTTTCCTGTAAGCTCCCATGAAAAAGACGCTGAACATGTGGATGATGACGGCCAGGACCATCAAATTGGCCGACCAGCTGTGGATCGACCGGATCAGCCAGCCGAAAGGCACTTTCGATGTGATAAATTGAACGCTCTCGAAGGCCGCGTCGGCGCTCGCCTTGTAATAGAACATCAGGAGAATGCCGGTGGAGAGTTGGACGATGAAGAGAAAGAGGGAAACTCCGCCGAAGTAATACCAGATCGCGGTCTTTCCCATCGGCACTTCTTTGTGCCGCCCCCACTCAATCAGCTGTGCGATGGGATATCGGTCGGACAGCCATTCGATCGCGAGAGCGGCCCTACGCTTTAAGTGAGATGTAAACATCTTCTCCCTGAACGTGGACTTCGTACGTGTCGAGCGGGTGAGGCGGCGGGCCGGCCACATTGTTTCCGTTCAAATCGTATTGACCGTTGTGACAAGCGCACCAAATGCGCTCCATGTCGGGCCGGTACTGGACGATGCAGTCGAGGTGCGTGCATTTTCCCGTGAACGCGGCGAAACTGCCGTCCTTCTTGCGGACCAGCAGCGCCGGTTTGTTTCCGAACTTGCAGATTTTCCCGCTGTTCGGGGGAATCTCGGAGACCGCAGCGACTTTCGCCGAAGAGACTTTGGCTTCGGTCTCCGCGACAGGAGTGAGGTAGCGAACGATCGGATAAAAGACGGACCCCACCCAGGCGAAACCGCTGGCCCCTAAAAGGGTGTTCAAGAATCCGCGTCGGGAGGTTTCGGTCGAGCTTCGAATCGGTTTCATTGAATTACAGTAACGAGATTTCGCCCCAAGAAAATGGAGGAGATTTTAGAGTGTTCCCTTGCTTCAATCCAGTTTTGAGGTCGACGAAGCGGAGTTTCGCAGGATCGGAAAGGTCGACCATGATCCAAATCAGCTTGAAATTACGACGAACGGTTGATTTTTAACCACCGGTCTCGGAGCGCGGGGTTATTTCTCCAGACCTCAAAGATCATCCTTCGGTATCCTTCGAGCCAAAGAATAATCTGTTCAGGCGTGAGTTTGGGTGTTCGTCCCCAGTCATGAGTTGTTTTAGGCACTTTCTTGCCCTGTAAGTTTTCTCAATTCCGCTGCGTCGAAAAGGTCCTTGTCTCTGCCGGCTCTGTCCTTCATTTCAATCAGGTCCATTTTGCCGATCACTCTAATTTTAATTCCAAAGGCATCGACCAACAATTGCCTGCCCGCAAGTTCCTGAAATGGCTTGGGTTCTTGTGAAAAGACATCGATGACTTCAAATGGATTTCCCGGGTGAATGAAAGAG
Organism: Bdellovibrionota bacterium; assembly: GCA_035292885.1. NCBI lineage: Bacteria > Pseudomonadati > Bdellovibrionota > Bdellovibrionota bacterium. The sequence continues at coordinate 102,395 of DATDPG010000019.1, forward strand.
AAAACCATCATTCCCTTTTCCTCTATCCATTCTTTGCGTTTATGCGCATCGGCGAAATCTTTTGCATCAACCGGCAGGCGGGGCTTGAAACCAAGATGCGAGACCATTTCTACAAATGCCAGGACATTTTTGCGCTCAAGGTGCACGATGAGATCAAGATCCACGGTCGCTCGTTGGACCTGATGAAAATTCACGGCGAATCCGCCTGCGACGAGATACTCGATTTTTCTTCGGTCAAGCTCAATGAAAAGTTCTTTGTACGGAACCATCGTTCGATACTGTAACGAATCTGGGTAGAAATTCCCATTCGTCGCCTTGGGAGGATGGCGAAGGCCTCATCGGCGTGTAAAACCGATCGGACGGCGTCCCGCGGAATCAAAGACTTTCCAAGATTCTCTCTCTAAGTATGGGTTAAGGGTTGGGGCGATCGAGTTCGCGCGGATGATCCCGTTCCATTTCATGGCGGGTCACTTTGCCCGTGAGCCACGTTACGTTCATCGGATATTCATCCGGATGGAATATCACGAAGAAGAGGTGCCACACGAGAATGGCCAGCGTCGCCAGCCACGCCTCAAAATAGTGAATCAACTCCGCCAGCGGGATGCCCCAAACGGGAAGGAATCTTGAAAACAGTTCTGGAAACCAGAGCGCAAAGCCCGTGACCGACATCACGATCGTTCCCCAAATGAGCGCCCAATATTCCGCCTTGTGAATGTACGTGTACCGGCCGAGCTTCGGTGCCGTGGCTGCGCGCGCCCGGACGAGTTTAACGTAATAAAAGATGTTGGCCGATAAATCCCGGACATCCGTGAGACGCGGAAGAAGCTCCCGAATCTCCTTTCGGCCCTGACGTGTGAAGATCGAATGGAAAATGTGAAGGACTCCCGCGCTTAACATGATCACCGCGCTGGTACGATGGATGACGCCGCGAGCGTGTTCACCCAAATGAACCCAATCCAAAATCACCGTCCAGCCGGCGCGAGAAAAATGAAGCGCGAAGCCGGTGATGACAAGCGTCGTAAAGCTCACCAGGAGCAGGCCGTGAGCCACGAGCTGAATCGTTGTGAATCGGGTGTAGACGACTTCTTCCCGGTGTGAGCGGATCTTTTTCACGACGGCCGCTGCATAAATGAGCAAGTTATGAAGAAGCATCAGGCCGATCGTGCTGACAATCATCCAGAGATAGAGAATGCGAACCCAGTAGAGAATGGGGCTGGCTGTCGGAGAGGTGTCCAAGTGCACGGGAACGCGGCTGAACGCCTGCGTTGCATCGGGGTGGCACTTGCCGCAGGTCTTGGCCAGGTTGTCCGGATGAATCGAGGAGCGGGTATCGGAAGAGGGGAGAATCCGGTGCGTTTCATGGCAGCTGGAACAGTTTGCGACGGTGACCGAGCCGCGCCGGACGGCCATGCCATGATAACTCTGCATGTACGTTGAAAGCCGTTGAATTGAAAATCCGTATCGCTGGGCCAGAGTAAGATCGGAATGACAGTGGCCGCACGTCTTCGTTGTCAGCTGTGCAGGCGACACAGGCGATTCAGGCGATTTCGTGTCGACGATGGCGTGTTCGCCGTGGCAGTCCGTGCAGGCGGGGGCGTCCGTAATCCCGCGAGCGACGGCCTGTCCGTGCACGGAGACCTTATAATCTTCTAAGATATCGCTGTGGCATCTTCCACATGTTGCGGGAATTTGTTTCTTCGAAACCGCGGACATCATTTCACGTCCCGGCTGGATCGTGTGATAGCCGTGACAGTCGGTACAGACGGCGGCTTTCAGATTACCAGCCGCAATGGCACGACCGTGGACGCTGTTTTTATACGCGCCGACAGGGTCGGACACGGGGATGTCGTATTTCTTGGCGAGTTTGATGTCGGCGTGACACTTGGCGCACAAAGCGGGGACGTTGGCTTTGCTGTGTCTCGCGGTTTCGCTGGTGAACGGCTGAATCAAATGCGCGTCGCCGTGGCAATCGACACAAGAAGGCGCATCTGAAATCCCATTGTTCTTTGCAGTGCCGTGCGTGCTGCCGCGGTACTCCTTTTCGGCATCTTCATGACAGCTTCCGCAATTTACTTTTTGTGGAGCTTCCTCATGCTCGCCGAAGGGCCCGCCGGCGTGGCAGTCGGTGCAGGCTAGTTCGCCGTGGACGGAAGCCTTGAAAACTTTGGGATCCACGACGTCATGGCAATCAACACACTTTTTCGGATCGATTCGGTTCGCGGCAAAAACCGACGAAATCGCAAACATTGCGCAGCCGACGAATGCCAAGCCCGATTTTGTAAAGGGAACCCCGGTCGGTTTCAAAAATTGGACACTCATCCGATGAAAACGCCCGCCAAGCATATCTCAGCTTGGCGGGCGCCGAAACATGAACTCATTCTGAGCCTGTTATTTCGCCTTTGACTGCAGGTCTCGCGTGTATTCCGTCAACGCCGTAATGTCGGCGTCCGACAGTCCTTCCAACTTCTTCATCTTCCCTTTGCCCTCTTTCATCGACTTCTTAATGTCGTCGTCGGTGATTTTCTTGGCTTCGGGGGAAAGGATGCTGAGCCCTTCCGGCTTTTCGAGCTTCAGGGTTTTAGCTACCGGCATCCAGGAGCCGTCCGCCTTCTTTCCGCCGCCGTCTTCCGCGTGGCATTTCTTGCAATGCTTGTCGTACAGCGCCTTTTTCGCGGCGTCATCCGCCGCGAATGCGGACGCGGCAAACATCAAAGCGGGCACAACCAGGATTCCGATCAGTCCAATCAACGTCTTCTTCAACATAGGCTTCCTCCAGTGTTTCTTTTTAGATGATGCCAAATTTACGAACATGATTCGGATCAATGAAATGAAAAGAGGGCCGGCCCGTATGGGCCGGCCCCGTCAATCGCTCTGGACGGTTCAAACTCTCGCGCTTAACGCAACGTCGCGTTCGGAACCGCCACGCCGGTGATTACCTTATACGTCCCTTGGAGGACGCCGACCTCGTATCCGGCGTTATGGACGCCCATGCTGCCGTCTCGAACCACCAGATTGTGGTTCCAGATCGCCCGGCGGATCTTGTCGGATCGGGCCCACTTGAAGGCCCCGCCGGCGGGATAGACGCTAACGCCGGGGTTGCAGTCCGCGGCGTTCGTGCAGGCCGTAGTAAGGTCGTTGTCGCACTTGCCGGCAATGTACGCCCCGCACGTGCTGAGGCACTTGTCGTGCGTCGGCGTCGGATCCAAAGGATCGACCGTACCACACGAGATGGTCGTATCTTCTTTGCACCGGTTCTTGCTCGAACCCGAGGTATTGCACGGACGCGCATCCGCGCCTGCACCGTTGAAGTTCGAGTAACCCAGAGCGTCCGGAACGATGCAGTCGTTGTCCGTGGAACACTCGATCTCATCCGTACTCCCGGCGGTGGACCTCGGTTTTGCGATGGTGCACTTGTTGGTCGCAGTGACACAGGGGCCGAAGTACATCGTCCCCGTCGTCGCAATTTTGCAGTCCTCGTCCTTGGAGCAACTATAGGCCGAACGTTGATCACACTTTCCGGCTGTGATCGTCCCGCACGGTCCGTAGTTCGTCGCTGATACGGTCGTCACATTCACCTTCTTCAGGTTGCATCCGGCATCCGAAGTGCAGAATTGAGCGTCGGCCACAATCGTAGTACTTGCTGCCGAGCAAGTCTTGACCGCGTCGCAACTCGTGTCACCAGCCGCCGTGCAACTGATGTAGGGCGCCAGCGTACACTTCTTGTTTGCGTTGCAGTCACCCGCGTCCAGTGTAGTGACACTGCACGTTCCCAGGTTCACGTCGTCGTACGCTTTGATGGCGTCCGACAAGAGGAGCGCAAGCCCCGTGACTTCGTCCTGGATCCCCTCGATCGTCCCATCGCCGTCGTAATCGCCGCGAGCCTCACGGTTAATCTCCGTGAGATCCGTGTGACATGGCGTGCACGCGCTGATGTTCGCGAGCTCACCCGCTTCACCGGCTACGGTCTCCTCTTCCTCGGCACCGACTAGATGGCCGACGCCGTGACCGCTCATAATGTTGAAAGAGTGACCGCCCAAGTGGCGGAACCCATCCTCCGTCGCATCCGGCCCCTCGGCCATGTGGCACGTGAGGCACTTCCGGTTCTCCGTCGGCAATGTCGGGTCACCCGAAACATCCGCCAGAATAAATCCCGGCTCGGAATGGAACGAATTCCCCGTTGTGAAGACATCGTCGATTCCGTTTTTGTCGAGGTCGAGAAGAGCCCCCTTTCCTTCGAGAACGGGAGCCTGCGGATTGTAGTGGACCTGTCGCGTGTAATAGTCCGCGTTTTGCTCCAACGTCTCGCAGAGCGTATCTGAAACGCCGTCGCGATTCGTGTCGCACGAAAACTCTCCGAAACTGTAGAGGCCGTCGTGGCACTTGTAACAAACGGCCGCCTTCCCGGCATCCACTGTCGATTCGTCGATGATCATCTCGAGCTCTCCGTGCATTCGAAGCTGGTCCTCGTTTGTCGCGTCGTGCGGGTCATGACACCCAGCGCACCCGATACCGACGAAAGCCTCCTGTTCCGTGATCGGCGTGAGGGCTTCCTCGCCCCCCTCCACATAATTGATGAAGCCCTTGGAGGTATGGCAGCGTGTACAGGCTGCGTTCGTGAGCCATGAAACCTGATAGCTGGCGGAGCCGTGCGAGACGCCGGTCATGTTGTGCGAGGAGTTGATCCATTCGGCCTCTTGCGTATGACACTGGCCGCAGATACCGGTCTGAGAAGCGGAGACACCGATCTTCGTGGCGTCGCCGTTGTGTCCCGAACCCGGGCCATGGCAATTCTCACACTGAACACCGCTTAGAGCGGCCACGGAAGGCGCATCCGCCAAGAAATCGGCGTATGTGCCCGGCTGGGTGGAAACGTCAAAGCCGGTCGAGGCCACGGCCTCGTCAAATCCGCCGTTTGCGGCGGACGTATTGTAACCGACCGTTTCAAAGCCCCACAGATAGGGCTCGGGTGCCAGCGATGACATGGCCAGATACGAATTTTCGTAGAGCTTTGAGTGATTTGTTCCCTGCCACTCGCCGACTTTGTCCGGCATCGCCGAACCGTCATGGCATCCGGCGCACTCGGGCCTCGCCGCGTCGCCGGTGATACTTCCGATGCCTACATACGTCCCGGCATACATCCGGAACGAACCCACGATCGTGCAATGATCCACGCCGCCGTCCGAGGTGTATTTACAATTGGGCGCGACACGGCCGCACGCCCGTACACCATCCGCATCGGGTCCCACAGCCGATTCATCGACCGTCGCCGTGTAGGCCACCGTGTAATACCCCTCGACATCCGGCGTGAACTTGGGGAGCTGAAGCGCTGAGGCTACGGTTCCGGAATCGGCAAAAACGGCTGCAGATCCATCCGGGGGTGTCAGCGTCCAAGACCAGTCATCGTTGATGGGCTTGGCGCGCCTCGTGGTCGGCGTGCTCGTCGAAGGCAACGAACCGTTACACGCTGTCGAAGTGGATGTGTACTCCAATATGACCGAACTGTTCGGTCCCTGCAGGTAGAGGGGAACATTCAGCGGAACGGTCCAAAGACCGCTCGACCGCTGAATCTCGGCACCGGCGTCCTGAACATAGACCACCTGTGTCGTGCTGTCGCTGTTCCCGGCACCGTCGTCCACCGTCAACCTGAAATAGAGTTTCGTATCTTCGATCGAAACAGGGAGCGGTTGCCACTTGTACTCATCACTTTGTCCGCCGTGCGCGGCGTTCTCCTCAGCTTCCCTCAAACCGACGGTCAGAAAATCCTTAAGCGCGGGAGCGGTGAACGGAAGAGTTGAGGACGTGCTCCCGGCCGTCGCGGTCGCGAAGGGGCCGGAGACCTGCTGCCAGCTGTAGTTCACGACACTTCCGCGGCTGTTTTCGCCGGAGAGAATTCCACCCGCGTCTTCCAAATCGATGGCCAGTTCATCCGTTCCGAATCGTGTGCGTGTGGTGATGGTGGAACCGGAACCGTTCGTGATGACCGCAAGAATCGTCTTGGCCGTGACGCTGACCGTGTCGGTGCTTTCGGCATCGTGGAGAGAGAGTTTCAACACGTACGTGCCGGCCGCGTCCGCGACAAAGCTGGTCGCGATTTCGGAACCGCCCGTCAGAGCGGCGGAAGAACCGTCGGGTTTCGATTCAAGCGTCCATATAATATTGCCGACGACCGTGCTTCCGGAACCGTCCAAATTCACGGTGTCGCCGATCAGGACCTTCTGGTCCTCGCCTGCGTTAGCGGCGGCGGTCCCTTCCGGATCGTCGTCGCATGCCGAAACACTGATCGCCACGGCGGCAGCCGCGAGAAGATTGATCATCCAAAGTCCCTTCGTGCTTTTCATGTTTTCTCTCCCTCTCATGAAAGTTCTTACTGCGTATGACATATGATGCAAGCCTGTCCATTGTCCGGATGCCGAAGCGGCGTATGGCAGCCCCGGCAATCCGCGTTAGGTAGATGGTTGACGTTGCTCGGTCGCCTCGGCGTGGCCATGTGAGCCGAGCTCGTTTGGTGGCACACCACGCACCTCTGTGCCCCATACGATTCCAGCGGGTAATGACAGTTCAGGCAGTGCCGATTTTGGGACGCCCCGAACCCGGCCATGTGATCGATCGGCTTCGTTTCCATATGGCACCGCTGGCAGAAGTCGGTCCGGTGGCACGTCATGCACTGCGATCGGTCGAAGCCCACCTGGAGCGCATGGCCGCGGAGGCGGAAGAATTGGTTGTGATTCGCCGGCGGCGTGATCTGGTGGCATTCCGAGCAGCTGGACTGCGTGTGGCAGAGGTTGCAGCTGTTCTTCGTGTCGAACCTAAACCGCTGCACCAGCGCGCCGTGCTCATGCTTGAACGTCAAATCGTGCCAGGCCGGTTTCGTGTCTTTGGTCATCCCGCCTTCGTGACATTCCGAACAGTCGCTGTCTCGCGCAACATCCGGGTGCTCCCACGTTGTGCCTTCGTCGCACCCTTTGTTGCCGAGAAAAAATGGGACCGCGAGCATTATTGTTAAAACAGACAACGATCGTCTGATGGGGTGCCAAGAAAATACGTTCGGGCTCCGGTCCCGACGGTACCCCCCAAGTCCATGCTCGAGACTGCGCGTGGACTTGGGTGTCCCCGTCGGGCCACCCGAACGTATTTTCTTGGCACCCTTCAAAAGTTCCAAGCGACCCTCACATCCAACGTATGGAAATTGTCCAGGTCACTGGTTTCAAATTCGTACCCGAGCCGCCCCTCAAAGTCTTTGAGAAACTTCACGGTTCCCCGCGCATAGTACGTTTGGACGTTGTCCGATTCGTTCCCGGCTAAAAGGTTATATCGATAGAGGTAGAAAGCTGTTCCGGCCGTCAGCCGCAGCTTCCGCTTCAACAGGTCTTGGGCGATGGAGAAAGATGTCCCGTACGTATCGTTCTGAAGTTCGTTGTCCTGTCCCAAATAGTAATCGCCGGTTAACGAAAGGCTCATGCCGTCGAGCGGCCATTCGATCGTTGACCCCGTCAAAAAGAACCGCTGAAAACCGTGATTGAACGCACTGGCGACCTGCTCTTCAATCAAAATACGGAATGCATACCCCGCATCCAGGGCAAAATGCTCGCCGATCCCCTTCATCCCGGTGAAGGCCATTTCGTAATACGGTTTGTATTCCCCGGCGAACGAATACGGATCCAGATCGATCACGCGGACACCGTACGACTCGAGGAGACTGAAGAAGTGAAACTGGAGAGAAAGGTTCTGTTCGATGAATCGGTACCGGGTGTCGAGGGCCAAGTCCCGGACTTGATCCAAGAACGATGTAAACCTCGAGGAAATCATGAGCCCCGGCTGGGCGTCCCACCAAACGCTCAGGCCGAAGAGATCATCTTCGATGTCACCGACGTTCGCCCGGAAGCCGGTGAAGTCATCCTTCAAATGAACGTAATCGAAACGGGCCCGAACCACCTTGACCGGATCGATCTCAAACGCTCCGCCGGCGACAAAATCGCCGCTGTCGGAACCGGTTTCCGTTTCGTAGAAATGGACCGGAACGCCGCCGTACGACATCAGCTTGAACCCTTTGGCTTCCCGCCACTGAAGGGAGAGGCCGTCGAAGTACAGCGACTCGAATTCCTGCCGGAACTGCCGTCCCGCGCGAAGCCGATCGAATACGCCGAGGTTGTTGGCGTCGAGGTAGGCGTGGTAGATCCGCCCCGCGGCGCCGGTGTTGAAGGAGTCGTACACGCCATTGAACGTGGAATCCGAACTGTCGCCGTCCAGGTCGAAAATCCCGCCGGCCTGCAGGGAAACCGCCACGCGGTCGTTCAAAGGCTCGCCCATGTTGAGCGAAAGAAGCGTTTCAAGATCCTGATCGCTGGTATCGGCGGTGGCGCGCAGTTTGTAACGGGTGCTGATGGAACCGAAAATATTGGAGTCTTCCGCGATCGCCGCATCGCAATAGACATACGCCCCAAAAAGGAGAAGCGTACATCCCAACCGACGGCGGCGAGAGGCGAGCATGATAAATCAACCTACAATGTGAATCGTCCCCATACGGATTCCATGACGTAAATCAAGTTGCTGAATATTTCTCAACTTCTTGATGATTCCAAGAATAATCTCACAATCAACGCGGGCAGCCGCAAAGGATCCAGAATTTCCTCTCTTGGCGGTTTCGACGAAATCCCGCGTGATGGCGGCAGGGAGCGGGTGGATTTTCGATACAGGCGGGCGAACCGCCGAGCGGGCAATCTTCGCGCAAAGCTGTGGAAAAAGGGTCTTCCGGCCGCATCAGCTGAAGAACGCCGTTGAAGGCGAAACCGTGCGTCGCCAAAACAACGACCTTTCCTTCTTTTTCGGCCATGCGGGTTCCCGGTTTCTCGAAAACTCATTATCACCGATCATCACGCCGAAGAATAGGACTGAAATCAGGATTGGAACGCTTGGACCGCCGACCAAAGGGCGAACCCGAAAAAAAGCGCCGCGGCCACCCATCGGACCCACTTCATTTTGATCTTTTCGGCCATTCGGTCGCCCAAATAGACGGCCAGACCGCCAGCTCCGACGACCGGGCGGAATTCGTGCGTAGGAACGTCAACTCGTCCGATTTTCTCAAATCCGTACTCATTTGAGAGGCGTCGAAGGCTCTCATTGTGCTACTCTCCACTCGACGACGAATCCCATGGGCCAGAACGAACGACGAATCCACACACGGCTTCAGCTGAGCGAGGAGGTCCGGGCCTCCACTCCCAAAGGCTTTCTGACAGGCTACCTCCGAGATGTCTCCAAAGGGGGCGCGGGAGTCGTCTTCGAAGAGAGCGTCGGGGATGTCGGGGAAACGATCGAGATTTTTCTCCCCTTCCCCGGCGGCGTGGAGATCGCCGTGATGGCGGAGATTGTCCGAATCCAAGAAACCCAGGGCGGTCTCTTGCACGGCCTCTGCTTCAGCCTCGTTGAACCTTCGATGCAGGAAAAACTTCTGACGCTCGTCGAGACCCTCCTCGCCGGATCGGGGGGAAAGCGACGGGAGCACCCGCGCGTCTCCAAGAGAATTCCGATCCGCTACGGGAACCAGGCGGAGTTTCAAGCCGGCCTCCAAACGATCTCCATGGGTGGGTTGTCGATGATGATCGACACTCCCGTGGTTCTCTTCCAAGAGGTCGAAGTCTCCATTCCGGACGTCAGCGGTCGCGAACTTCTCATCCTCCCCGCCCGGGTGATCTACCAGCACAACCTCGAGAAAAGTGGAAAGAAGCAGTATGAGGTCGGTCTTCAGTTCCGTGAACTGACGGGTCCGCAGAAGGCCTGCCTCGCCGAACTCCTCCGCTACGTGATGGATACACCGGCCGACGCCACAGGTTCCAAGTGACTCCGTAAGCCATTTTGCGACGGCGTCCGCCTGGCCTCACCGGGCCAAGCTTCGAACTCGGGAATTTCTAACGACCCTATACATGATGAAGATCATGTACAGACTCTCCCGACGAGAGTGTTATTGCGCGCAGGTTTAGTAGCTTCGGAGGCGTACGTCGGCTTGGGAGAAGCTGATCCACAAGATTGACTTTGAGACCCAAGAGGCATACGCCTTCGCGCGATCCGTGTGGAACGCCGATGGCGGCCCGCACGATATTTTTCAATAAAACTCAATATTTGATTTTGGAGGAACGTACAAATGCCAGAGCTCAATCCGTTTAAAATTGCTCAGCAACAGTTCGATGAGGCGGCCGAAAAGCTCGGCCTCGACAGCGCTACGCGAGAACTTCTCCGGTGGCCGATGACCGAAACGATCGTCAGCATCCCCGTCCGGATGGACGACGGAACGACGAAAGTGTTTCGGGGGTATCGCGTTCAATACAACGGGTCCCGTGGGCCGACAAAAGGCGGCCTTCGGTGGCATCCGGAAGAGACGATCGACACCGTGCGAGCCCTGGCGGCATGGATGACCTGGAAGACCGCGTGCGTCGATATTCCTCTCGGCGGCGCAAAAGGCGGCGTTACCTGCAATCCGAAGGCGATGTCGACGAATGAAAAAGAGCGTCTGGCGCGCGGCTATATCCGCGCCGTCTCTCGTCAGCTGGGCGTCATGAAGGATGTTCCGGCGCCCGACGTCTACACGACGCCGCAAATCATGGGTTGGATGATGGATGAGTTCGAGACGATCGTCGGCGAGCATCATCCGGGCGTCATCACCGGGAAACCGTTGCCGTTAGGCGGCTCCGAAGGTCGCGGCGATGCAACGGCTCGCGGCGGAATTTATTGCGTCCGCGAAGCGGCCAAGAAAATCGGCCTCGATCCAGCCAAGGCGACTTACGCCATCCAGGGATTCGGCAACGCCGGCCAATTTGCGGCGACGTTGCATAAGGAAGTCCTCGGCGGCGGCCGGCTGCTCGCGGCCAGCGACTCCCGCGGCGGCGTCACGAGCCCGGACGGCATGAATCCGGAGGCTCTGGTGAAGTTCAAGAATGAAACCGGCAGTGTCGTCGGATTCCCGAATACGAAGCCGATTTCGAACGAGGAACTTCTGGTCATGAAATGCGATGTCCTCTATCCGTCGGCGCTGGAGAATGTCATCACGAGTCAAAACGCCGCGAACATCAAGGCGAAGATCGTTTGCGAGCTGGCGAACGGCCCGACGACGCCGGAAGCGGACACGATTCTGTTCAAGAATAATGTGTTCGTTCTCCCGGACTTCATGGCCAATGCCGGAGGCGTGACGGTCTCTTATTTTGAGCAGGTCCAGAATACGTACAACTATTACTGGCCGATCCAAGACGTCCATCAGCAGTTGGATCGAAAGATGACCGACGCGTTCAACGCGGTGTACGAGACCTCGCAGAAGAAAAAAGTCCACATGAGGCTGGCTGCATATATGGTGGCCGTGGCGCGCGTGGCGGAGGCCTGCAAGCTGCGCGGCTGGGTCTAATTAAGCGTCCCGAGCCCGACATATCTTGATAGTCGGCCGCCGCTGCATCCCGGTTGGCTGCGTTGCTCCCCCTCGACGTACAGCTTTGCAAGTACGCCGTCGTCGTCGCGCCTTGCCAACCGGGCGCATCGGCGTCCTTTGTTATCAATCTATCTCGGGCTCGGGACGCTAGCGTTCCATAAGGGAACACGGCGTTCTTTGCGGCGCCGGGTGGAATGTTATCATGCCGATATGCCCACCCGGCGCCGTCGTTTATCTCCTTCGAAATCGGCTCGTAAACGGCCTCCTCAGACTGAATCGAGTCGAGTCATTCAGCGCTATCTGCGCCGGTATCCGGGGCTCCGCGCCCGAATCATTCAGAATTTTCTCGTCCGCCTTCATTCCCAAGGGATCGTTTCGGTGGACGAAGTCTACCGGATTGCACTCGGGAAATCGGCGCTTCGGCAGCAGATCAAACACCGAGTCGCCATGAACATCGATACGGCCGTTCAATGGACGCGGACGGAACGGAACGCCGTATGGAAAACCGTTTTGTCGTACGCCGAGCGGCACTTTTCTCCGGAAGAAATTCACGATCTGGTCGGCGTGACGGTCAAACGGGAAGAAGCGCAGAATCTTCAAGACATCGCCGGTCTTCCGGGAATTTCCTTCGAAATTCTTAAACGCAGGGTCGCGGATTTCTGCAAGCTTCCGCGGACCATCATTTCCCTGCCGCCTTCCGATCTGGTGGCGACCCGCGTCGCCCTCATGCGGCAGTTTGTCAGCGATCACATTGATTTTCTTACGGTCGCACGAAACTACGTCCAGGTGCGGGACCTGGACGTCGTCGCCCAGCGAATCATCGGTCCGAGGGAAGGAATGGGGCGGATCGGCGGGAAAGCGGCCGGCCTGCTTCTGGCCGACAAGATTTTACGCCAGCATTACCAGAACGCGGGAAGAGAGCCTCTGATGCCGCTCAAGACACCCGACTCATATTATTTGCGGTCCGATTTGAACGACGAGTTCGTCCGCCGGAACGGCCTCATGGAATACGCGAGCCAGAAATACAAATCGCAGGAGGCGATCGAAGCCGATTACCCCCTGCTCCGGGAGCTTTTTCACGCCGGTTCATTCCCTCCCGAAGTCGTCTCCCGCATTCGAAAATTGCTGGAGAAACTCGGACCCACGCCGTTGATCGTCCGTTCCTCCAGTTTGTTGGAAGACAGCCTCGGCGCCGCGTTTTCCGGGAAATACCGGAGCATCTTTCTGGCGAATCAGGGCTCCCTTTCCAATCGACTGATTCGCTTTTTGAGCGCCGTAAAGGAGGTTTACGCGGGCGTGCTCTCGGCCGATCCACTGGTCTACCGGCGGGAGCGGGATCTAATCGACTACGACGAATTCATGGCGATTCTGATTCAACCGGTCGTGGGAAGGACGTATCGGCACTATTATTTTCCACTTTTCGCCGGCGTGGCGTTTTCGCGAAACGATTACTACCGGTGGGACCGCCGAATTCGCCGCGAGGACGGCTTGGTCCGCCTCGTCGCGGGGCTCGGCACACGCGCCGTGGACCGTGTCAGCGCGGAGTATCCGAGAATGATCGCCCTCACGGTCCCGTCGCTCCGTCCCCAAGGGGACGTGGACGAGATCTGTCGCCAGTCTCAGCGCCGCGTGGATGTCGTGAATCTTAGAACGAACAGATTTGAAACACTCAATTTTACCGACGCGATCGAGGCGGAACCCCCGCCGAATTTCGATCTGGTGGCTTCCATTGTAGAAGAGGAAGCCTTGCGACCGATCGTCGGAAATTTCGTGGATACCTCCCGACAATCGATCTGCCTGACGTTTGACAAATTGATTGAATCGACGCCGTTCGCGCCTCACATGCGTGAGGTGTTAAGCGTCTTGGAAAAGGGCTACGGATGCCCGGTGGACATCGAGTTCGCCAGCGATGGAAAAGATTTTTATCTGCTTCAATGCCGGCCGTTGGCGCAGAAAATCGAAGCTAGCCGTGTGCGCGTTCCGACGGACGTCGAGCCGAAGCGGGTTCTGTTCAACGCCCAGCGTGACGTGATGAACGGCATCGTGCGAAATATTGAATACATTGTTTATGTTCCGGCCGAAGCGTACGACGACGTCTCTGATCTGACGACGAAACAGATGATCGGCCGCGTGGTGGGGCAGCTGAACCAGAAACTGCACGGCTCCAGATTCATCTTGCTCGGTCCGGGACGCTGGGGATCCAACGACATCAATCTGGGCGTGCGCGTGAATTACGCCGACATTCGAAACAGCCGCGCTCTCATCGAGGTGGCTCATGAGAAGGACGGTTACGTTCCCGAAGTTTCGTTCGGCACACACTTCTTTCAAGATCTTGTGGAATCCGGAATCAGTTACCTGCCGCTCTATCCGGATGAGCCGGGCGGAATCTTCAATGCGGATTTTCTTCTGAATTCACCGAACCGCTTGCCGAAACTGTTGCCCAACCACAAGAGTTTTGCCCCGATAGTGCGGGCCATTCATGTCCCTGAAGTGGCGGAAGGCGAGTACGCCCATTTGCTGATGGACGGCGAGAATGAATTGGCGCTCTGTTATCTGGGCCCGATGCAGAGGGAAGAGGCGTCGACGCAGGCGTAGCGGCAAGCGTGGAGTTCGCGATCGGGAAACCCGGTCAGCTGATTTTTTCTTTCTCCGCCATCCGCCCGCTTACAAACTTGTAAAGTACGCTTGAAATCAGCGTCTGATAAGGTATCCCTTCTTCCGCCGCCTTCACCCGAAGCCGCTCCAGCACCTGAGACGGAATTCTTATATTCACCCTCTTGTCTTTGGCGAGCGTAGCGCGGGCGTATTTTTGGTATTTAGATTTTTCCCTTCTCAGTGAACGAACGGAACGCCATTCGTCTCGATCATAAGAATCAAGAATCTCCTTCTCCTCTATATTTGGATGCTTCATTTGCGTCCCTTTCGTATATATATTCGGGTAGCCTTACGACTCGGAATGATGGTTTTAAACACGATTTCTGCGCCCTTTTCTTCAAAGGGGACCAAACATGCGTAACCGTTGATATCGAGGACGAAAATTCGCTGAAAAGGGTACTTCGCCTTATTGGGATGTTCCAAGATATCGAGAACACCTCCTCTTTCAATGACCAAAACCGCTTCCTCGAAGGAAATTTCTCGTTGGCTCTTAAGGCTCGCATTCTTCCCCGGATCCCACGTAAAAACCTTCACTGTTGCTAATTGTAAGACAATGTGTGCCTAACGTCAACAACACTCTGGGCTAGTCGTCGCAGCCGGCGAGTACGCCCATTTGCTGATGGACGGCGAGAATGAATTGGCGCTCTGATATCTGGGCCCTGTGCAGAGGGAAGAGACGTCGACGCAGGCCTAGCTGCAGGCTTGGACTGATTCAGATCATAGTAATTGTGCGTGCCGGCAATCATGATCCAGAATAGGAAATTATGACCCAAATCCGAGCCTGGAAGTTCCAAAAAGCGGGGGAGCCGTTTTCGTTTGCGGAATCCGCCATGCCCAAACCGGCGCCGGGAGAAGTGTTGGTGCGAGTCGCGGGTTGCGGGGTTTGCCACACGGATCTCGGATACGTCTACGACTCCGTTCGGACCGTCAAACCCCTTCCGCTGACGCTCGGTCACGAAATCAGCGGATTCGTGGAGGAGGTCGGCGCCGGGGCAAAAGAATGGATGGGAAAAGCGGTGATTATTCCGGCCATCCTTCCCTGCGGCGAATGTGATCTTTGCAAGAAGGGGAGACGATCGATCTGTCGGCGGCAGAAAATGCCTGGGAACCATATCGACGGTGGTTTCGCAAGTCACATTGTTGTTCCCTCCCGTTTTCTGTGCGCCGTGCACGTTCGAAACGAAAATGAACATTTCGGCGATTCCGGCGTCACGCTGAAGGAGCTCTCCGTCGTGGCGGATGCCGTTACCACGCCGTACATGGCGATTAAAAGGAGCGGCTTGGCAAAGGGCGATTTGGCGATCTTCGTCGGTGTCGGCGGAATTGGGGGTTTTGGTGTTCAGCTCGCCGCCGCTTTGGGCGCAACGGTTGTGGCCGTCGACATCTCGGACAAACGTCTTCAATTCATGAAGGAACATGGCGCCGAGGCCATTTTCAATTCGAAAGAGATCAACGGAAAGGAACTCCGAAGGGCGATCGGCGCGTTCGCGGCCGAACGAAAACTTCCGTCGTACGAATGGAAGATTTTTGAAACCTCGGGGAGCGCCGCCGGGCAAGAACTAGCGTTTGGGCTCTTGACCTTCGGCGCTCATTTGGCCGTCGTCGGTTATACGATGGAACAACCCGCCCTGCGCTTAAGCAATTTGATGGCGTATGACGCCCAAGCTTCGGGAAATTGGGGATGTGATCCGGTCTATTACCGGGAGGTGCTGGATCTGGTAAAGAGCGGAAAGATCAAGCTTGCGCCGTTCGTGGAGCTGCACCCATTGAACCAGATCAACGAGATTTTCAACTGGGCGCACCACAAGAAACTGGAACGGCGCGCCGTTCTGATACCGGAAAAATAAAGGAGGACCGATGTCGCCGTTTAAAGATCATGATTTGGTTCCGAATCCGAAGTTCACGCAGATCCTTTACGAATTAAAGCCGTGTCGGAACCCGAAAGGGTCGTCCGTTGCCGACCTTTTCAACGCGTGGATCACGCTGAACAATCCGGAGCAGTTCAATTCGTACACGACGCAGATGGTGAAAGAGACCATTTTGGCGTTTCGGACCGCGTCGAATCAGCGCAATGTGGTCGCGGTCGTCTTGACGGGCGCGGGCGAAAAAGCCTTCTGTACGGGGGGGAACACGAAGGAATACGCGGAGTACTACGCGGGCCAGCCGGACGAATATCGCCAATACATGAGGCTGTTCAACGACATGGTGACGACGATTCTCCAGTGCGACAAGCCGGTGATCTGCCGGGTCAACGGCATGCGGATCGCCGGAGGCCAGGAAGTCGGCATGGCGTGTGACTTCTCGATCGCGAGCGACCGCGCAGTTTTCGGACAGGCCGGACCGAAGCACGGCTCCGTTCCGGACGGCGGCTCGACGGATTTCTTGCCTCTTTTCGTCGGCGTGGAGCGGGCGATGGAAAGTTGCACGCTCTGCGAGACCTGGAGCGCCTATCAGGCGTATCGGCTCGGATTGATCACCGACGTCGTTCCGGTGCTGAAACGGAATGGAACGTTTATTTCGAACCCGGCGGTCATTACGGGCCGCTGGATCGATGAGGCCGGAAAGATCGTCTACGGCCAATTCAAGACGGGAGAGGACCGATCGAGCGCCGAAAAGATCGTTCGCGAATGCAAGGTGGATCTGTCGGCGCTCGATCGTGCGGTCGAAAGTATGTGCACGTCCCTTCTAATGACGATGCCGGGGTGCCTCTCCAAGACGCTCAGCTCCGTTCGAAAGCATAAGCTGGAACATTGGGACCGGAACCGAGAGACCAACCGCGACTGGCTCGGCCTGAACATGATGACCGAAGCGAAGGTCGGGTTCCGGGCGTTCAACGAAGGAACGAAGGAAAACCGCGAGGCCGATTTTATCGAGCTGCGCCGGAGACTTGCCCGCGGCGAGCGATGGAGCGACACGTTGGTCGAGGCGGTCCTCCCGTCGAAGAAGGAGAAGATTTAGATGGTCCCCTTCAAGAAGATCAAAGTCGACAAACTCTACGACGGCCAGGTTTGGTGGATTACGTTGAATGTTCCCAAGGGTAACGTTCTGGACCGGGAGATGATGTTGGAGATCGAAGACTCCGCGAGATCGGCCCGCATTCCGTCGGTGAAGGCGCTTGTTTTCGAGGGGGCGGGGGATCATTTCTCGTTCGGCGCCAGCGTGGCCGAACACACCAAAGAAGCGGCGCCGAGCATGCTGGCGGCGTTCCATCAACTCTTCCGAACGTTGATCGATTCATCGAAACCTCTGGTTGCCGTCGTACGGGGTCAATGTCTCGGAGGAGGAATGGAATTGGCGACGTTTTGCCACTGGGTGTTCGCTTCCGAAAACGCCATGTTCGGCCAGCCCGAGATTCAGCTCGGCGTTTTTCCGCCGGTCGCATCGATCGTGCTTCCAGCCAAGGTCGGCCAGGCGGCCGCGGACGATCTCATCCTGACGGGTCGGTCGATTCCGGCGCGCGAAGCCAAGGAAATCGGCCTCATCACTTCCGTTTCCGGCGATCCAAAGGCGGAAGCGACGAACCTGCTCGACAAACAGATTCTCCCCAAGAGCGGTGCGGCGCTGGAATTCACCGTAAAAGCGAGCCGGTATGAATTTCATGAAGCCTTCCGCCGTGGAATCGAGCGGCTGGAGAAGACGTATGTTCGTGAATTGATGGAAACCGCCGACGCCAACGAGGGAATCGCATCCTTCCTGGAGAAACGGAAACCGGCCTGGAAAAATCGATGAGGAATTCGGGGGACACACGACTGGACCCAAACTCCAATTGCTTCTCAAGAAGCCAATTCGGGTCCATACATGTGTCCCCTTAATTAAGAGATGACCGTCGAGCAGATCATCGGGCGCTGTCAGGTGCTCTACGACGATCTGGAATTCAAATACGTCCGAGAATGGAAATCGAAAAAAGCCGGGCGCAAAGCGGTGGGTTACATGCCGATCTATATCCCCCGGGAGCTGGTGCGGGCGGCCGGTATTCTTCCCGTCGGCCTGATGGGCGGGGGGGACCAGCTGGAAATCATCCGCGGAGATTCGTACTTTCAGTCATACATCTGCCACATTCCGCGAAGCACGATCGAACTGGGTCTCCTCAAGAGATTCGATGACCTCGATGGTTTGATCTTTCCGAGCACGTGCGACGTCATCCGAAACCTGTCGGGGATGTGGAAGCTTCTGTTTCCCGACCGGTACGTGAAATATTTTGATGTTCCGCAGAATTTCGACCGAAATACGGCGGGAACGTATTACCGCCACGAGCTTCAGACGCTGCAAACGGATTTCGAACGGTTGTCCGGACAAGAGATTTCGGCGGAAGGACTTCGAAAGGCGATCCGGCTCTATAACGAGAACCGGCGCTTGATTCGGGAGCTGTACGATCTTCGCTGCGAGCGGCCCTGGCTCGTTCCAACGACCGAGAGCTACCTGCTCCTTCGAGCGGGAAATCTCCTGGACGTCGAAGAGCACAATCGAATGCTGGCGGACTACCTCCGAGCCGTCATTCGCGTCGACCGCCGTCCTCTGGACAACAGCCGGGTCGTGATCCGGGGCGTTTTCTGCGAGCAGCCGCCGCTCAACCTGATCAAGACCTTGGAACGTTCGGGCTGTTACATCGTGGAAGACGATTTCGTCCTGGTCTCCCGCTGGATTCGAGGAGACATCCCCACCGAGGGGGACCCGCTCGAGAATCTGGTTCGCGCCTTTTTGGAGGACAGCGTGGAAACCGCCGTTCGGTACGACAGCGCGGACGAAAAAGGAACCCGATTGATCGAAATCGTCCGAAAGCGAAAAGCGGACGGCGTGATTTTTTGTGCGCCCAGTTTCTGCGATCCGGCACTTCTGGACCAGCCGATGTTGACGGCGGCTCTGGAAAAAGAGGAGATTCCTTATACGCACTTCAAGTTCGCCGAGAACACCGGGCAGTTTCAGGTCATCCGGGAGCAGGCCGGAACCTTTTCGGACTCCGTGAAACTTTGGGGGACCCTATGAGCGGAAAAATTCAAAAAGAACAGAGCATGGTCGTTCAAAAAGAAATGATCGCCGACTATTACAGCCGTCTTTCCCGGGCGCACGACGAAGGGAAGAAGGTCGTCTACACGTTTGTCCCCGGAAATTTGATTGAATTGATCGACGCGCTCGGATTTTTGCCCGGTCTACCCGAGATCAACGCTCTTCAATCGGGGATGCGCGGCAAGTCGGCGGGGTACATCGCCGAGGCGGAAAAGGCGGGACATTCGGAAGATGTCTGCACGTACGTCAAGTGCGACATCGGGATGAAAAAATCGGGAAACATCGGTCCGACCGGCGAGAAAATTCCCGAACCGGATCTGTTGCTCCTGTCGTACACCGGCTGCTTCACCTTCATGAAATGGTTCGAGCTTCTCCGGAAGGAATACAACTGCCCGGTGGCGATGCTCCACGTTCCCTACCAAGCGGACGGCGTCATCACCGACAACATGCGCAACTACGTCGTCGACCAGTTAAAAAACAACATTATCCCGACCATGGAAAAGGTGGTCGGTCGAAAGCTCGATCTGGACGAATTGTCGGCCCGCATGGCTCGCTCGGCGAAGGCGGAAGACGATTTGGTAAGCGTGTTCCAGTCGGCCAAGAAACGGCCGTCGCCGATCGACGCGTATTTCGGGGGCGTCTATTATATCGGGCCGATCTTCACGGCGTTCCGGGGCAGCGAAGCGTGCCAGACCTATTACCGCGTTCTCCGCGGTGAAGTGGAAGAGCGGATCGAGGAGCACAAAGGGCCGGTGACGCCCGAAGGGGACATTTCGCAGGAAAAATACCGTCTCGTCGTAGAGGGGCCTCCCAATTGGACCAACTTCCGGGAGTTCTGGAAGATGTTTTACGATGAGGGGGCGGTCGTTGTCGCCTCGACCTATACGAAAGTCGGGGGCGTCTACGACCGAGGCTTCCGGCACGATCCGAATCGTCCGCTCGAATCGCTCGCCGAGTACTGTCTCGGCTGTTACACGAACTTGAATCTCCCGTCGCGGATTTCGATGCTGGAAAAATATGTGAAGGAGTACGACGCGGACGGCTTTCTCATCAATTCGGTCAAGAGCTGCAATTCCTTCTCGGCCGGACAGCTTTTGATTTTGAGGGAACTCGAAGCCCGCACGGGAAAGGCGGGAGCGTTCATCGAGACGGACCTCGTCGACCCCCGGTACTTCTCGGCGTCGAACGTGAAGACTCGACTTGAGTCGTACTTTCGAATGATCGACATGAAAAGGGCAAGGGCAGCCTAGTGTCCCGAGCCCGAAATAGATTGATAACAAAGGTCGCCGATGCGCCCGGATGGCAAGGCGCGACGACGAAGGCGTACTTGCAAAGCTGTACGTCGAGGAGGAGCAACGCAGCCAGCCGGGATGCAGCGGAGGCCGTCTATCAAGATATGTCGGGCTCGGGGCACTAAGGTGGAGTGCTTTATCGGAATTGACTTGGGATCGACCACCACAAAAGCGGTCATCATCGATCGAAACCGGAATATTTTGGGCAGTGGAATTACGAACAGCCGGAGTAATTATGACGTCGCCTGCAAGATCGCCCGCGAGGAGGCGTTCACAAACGCCCGCTTCTCTCTGATTCGCGGTAAGGCAAAGCAGCGGGGCTTGCTGAATTCGGAGGGAGAGAAGGCCCTGGTCCGACTCGGAAACGAATTTTTCGTCCAAGACTTTTTGATCCAGTTGTGGAACCTTCGCGATTTAGCCACGGAACGGCTTCGGAACGAGCGCTATGCAACTTCCCGATTGACACTGCAAAAAATTCTCAGAGAAATATTTGAAGATATTGAAGAAAAGGCGATGAAAGACGTCGGGGGAGGGGGGAGACGAAAATCGGACTTTTTCCGAGATCTGGCCGGAGCCTATTATCAAGAATCGGCGGAACGTTACGCCCGGGAGGGAAAAATCCCCTTCGAGCTGCTGATGAGCGTGTTCGACGGCGTGATTTTTCTTGTCGAGAATTCGATGGAGGAAAAAGGATTCGCTGAAATCATGAAAGGTCTCTTCGACCGGGTCGGCTTCGGCATCTTCCCGAAGGAACGGGAAACCGATTGGCGGGAGTTGATCGAGGCAACGGCCTCCACGCCTTTCAATGAAGCGGGAATGATCGGTACCGGGTACGGGCGGCAAAGACTTCCGTTTCCAAAAGAATGCATTCAATCGGAGATCCTCTGTCACGGGTACGGCGCACATCATATGTTCGGCGGGACAGCCACGGTCCTCGACATCGGAGGCCAGGATACGAAAGCGATTCAGGTGGACGAGAGAGGGGTGGTCACCAGTTTCCAGATGAACGATCGGTGCGCGGCAGGGTGCGGCCGCTATTTGGGATACATCGCCGACGAAATGAACATCGGCCTGCATGAACTGGGACCGCTCGCCCTGGAAGCGGGAAAATGTGTCCGGATCAACTCCACCTGTACGGTCTTCGCCGGCGCCGAGCTTCGCGATCGCCTCGCGCTGGGAGAGAGGCGGGAAGATATTCTTTTGGGGCTTCACCGTGCGATCATTTTGCGTGCGATGTCACTCCTGGCGCGTTCCGGCGGGATTCGCAACGAGTTTACGTTTACCGGCGGCGTGGCGAAGAATCCCGCAGCCGTCAAGGCGCTTGGCCAACTGGTGTACGAGAACTACGGTGAAATGCAAATGAACATTCATCCCGACTCGATTTTTACCGGCGCTTTGGGCGCCGCACTCTTCGGGTTGGAACGGCCCGCCGCTCAAATGTTGCCGACGAACCAGGTTCTATCGAGGCCGAGGGAGAGCTGACATGCCTTTGACTCTGGGCATAGATGTCGGTTCCAGCGCCGTGAAAGCGGCCGTGATGTCTGTGGAAGGCGATCGCGAACAACTTCTCTACACGCGCACCGACCGGATTCGGCGGCGCAACTTGATGCCGGTGATCCAGGAAAACTACGAAGAGGCGCTAAAAGGCGCGGGGATTCAGGCGAAAGAGATCAATTATATTGCCACGACCGGAGAAGGGGAGATGGTGGAGTTCCGGACCGGTCATTTCTACAGCATGACAACGCATGCTCGCGGGGCGCTCTATCTCGCACCGGAGGTTCGCGGCGCGATTGATTTGGGCGCTCTTCATACGCGCGCGCTCCGGATGGACGGGCGTGGAAAGGTCTTGCAGTACCAAATGTCGAGTCAGTGCGCGTCGGGTTCGGGGCAATTTCTTGAGAATATCGCTCGATACTTGGGGGTTTCGCTCGACGAGGTCGGCGCGCTTTCCCAAAAGGCGGAGAAACCGGAGATGGTGAGCAGCATCTGCGCCGTCCTTTCCGAGACCGACGTCATTAATATGGTCTCGCGCGGCATTTCGACGGCGAATATCTTGAAGGGAATTCACGTCTCAATCGCCACACGACTGGTCAAACTTTTGCGCTCTATAAAGGTGGAAAATTTCGTCGCGATCACCGGGGGGTTGGCCAATGACGCTGGCATGGTCTCTACGCTTCAAGCCGAACTCGACCGCGTCGGAACTCCGGTGCACGTCGTGGCTCATCCAAATTCCGTCTATGCCGGTGCAATCGGCGCGGCGCTTTGGGGCGCGTTTCGGCTGCGGAAGATGAATTTCGCGGTTGACGCGACTATAGCTCAATGACGGACCGAGCGACGCTTTTGGAGGCGTAAGCGGCTAGCAACCGAGGGCTTGGCAAAGCTTGGAGTGCTGGCCTTCTTCAGCCCACAGAACGTAGGCGCACTTTCCGGCGGTGCCGACCGCGTAAGCCGCGTGAAGGTTCACTCCGGCTTTGGCCGCTTTCTGAAGCGTGTCATAAAAGACGCCGAGCCTGTCGTCGCATTCGCAAAGGCAGGCGTCGGCCGCCGTATACGAGAGGCCGTTATTCTTGAGCGCCTCTTCCGTCTTGCCGGCGTTGTCGCCGATGAATATCACGTAAGCTTTGTTGTCTTTCTGCGCCCAGCTCCAGGTGCCGATCGTGTTGACCTTTTGTTCCCGAAACGTTCCCATCACTTGGGCCAACGCGCCCGGTTTGTGTTGAAGTTCGACGGTGAATGTCTTGATTCGTTTGGCTGAAGCCATCTCGTGCTCCTTTTAAAGCGTGGACGTACCACGCTCCGCATCTACGATCAATAATTCGCTGGAGTGTTTAGTTTCTCATCGGTGCCGTTGAGAAACGCAACGGTCGATTTTATCCCCATGGATTCAATGTGTTACCAGCTTTGTTGACGTAAATCATGGGCGTCGACGATGAAAAGTTCAACATTCACGCCGTAAGGAATGATGAATGGCTCAACGTAATTCAACCCTGCTCGCTGTTGAATCCGGTTGCACTTACCGCAACTTAGCCGCCGAAGCGAGCGCCAGCAGCGATTGTTTTTTCAAGTGGTCCGGCTCTTGCTCTTTGAAGGGGCGGAAAGAAAGGAGCTGGAACATGGTTGCCATTCTCGTACTACTTACAGTGATCGCGTTTTTGACGATTGATTATTTCGTTCAACGTGCGGAGGCGCGCAAGGCGGTTACGGCCGACGCCTCGGCGAACGTCGTGGAAGCGGCGCTCGCACCGGCGTTTCAACGGGCGAGGCTGGAGCAGATTCCCCGCGGCGTTTTTGCGCATCGAAATCACCAGTGGTCGGCCCTCGAACCGACCGGTCTCTTGAAGATCGGGTTGGATGGGTTCGTTTCGCTGCTGTTTAAGAAAATCGATCGGGTCGAGCTTCCAAGAATCGGCGACACCGTTCGAAAGGGCGATGTCGTAGCTCGATTCGTACAAGGAAATCGGAAGCTCGAACTTCGCGCCTTGATCGAGGGGACCGTTAAGGATGTCAACGCCTCGTTGGCGACGAACCCTGCGGCTCTGCTCCTTGAACCGTTCGAAGGCGGTTGGGTTTACAAAGTGGCGCCGGCTCAACTCGATTCTTCGTTCGTCACCAGTGCGGTACTCGGCGAGACGGCGGTGGCTTGGATGCGTTCGGAAATCGCGAAGCTGCGCGACGTCCTGGCGCATGCGATCTCGGCTCCGGCGCTGGTGGGTGTGACGGCCCAGGACGGCGGCGTGCCGGTGGAGGAAGTCGGACGTCTGCTTTCCGACGAAGCGTGGAACCGGGTGGTGCAAACGTTCTTGGCGTGAAGAATGAGAGAAGGCCGGAAGGGCGTGGGTTGAGGCTGGGATTGTTCGGGGAAGAAAGGATGCGGAATGAAGGCCGCCATTTTAACCGATTTAACCAAGTGCATCGGATGCGAGGCGTGCGTCTGGGCGTGTAAAGAAGTCAACAACCTGCCCCGGGAAGACGGCGCGAAAAAGCTTTCGGCCACGACCTGGACAAACGTGGATCGTATCGGCGGCGTGAATGTTCGCCGGCAATGCATGCACTGCCTCGATCCGGCGTGCGCTTCCGTCTGTCCCGTAGGCGCCCTCGAAAAGAATCCCGACGGCCCCGTCATGTACCACGCGGATCGATGCGTCGGCTGCCGCTATTGCATGATCGGTTGCCCCTTCAATATTCCGAAATACGAGTGGGAAAAGGCGATTCCCTTCGTTCGGAAATGCTCGATGTGTTTTGAGACGCGGCTCGCGGAAGGGAAACAACCGGCCTGCACGGAGGTCTGCCCGACCGGGGCGACGATTTTCGGCGATCGGGACGAATTGGTCGAGGAAGCTCGGCGGCGAATCCGTGAAAATCCGGGGAAATACGTCGACCATATTTACGGCCTTAAAGAGGCCGGCGGAACTTCCGTCCTCTATCTTTCCGCCGTTCCGTTCGAAACGGTCGGTTTCAAAGCCGGATTACGGTTCGATCCTTATCCGCGTTTGACGTGGGAAGTGCTTTCAAAACTGCCGAACGTCACGATGATCGGCGGCGCGCTCATGCTCGGAATCTGGTGGGTCGTTCGCCGGCGGCAGGAATTGGCCGGCGAGGGGGGACCCGATATCCGGACGGAAATGATTTCCGGCGGGAAAAATTCGGAAGACGCGCGCCATGATTAAGACGATCAAAGATTTCATCGGTCCCATGACCATTTGGAAGGGAATTCTTTTTACGATTCTGGCGCTCGGCTTTTACGCCACGGTCATCCGTTTTTTTGTCGGCTTGGGGGCTTCGACGAATTTGAGCGATGAGTTCCCGTGGGGCCTATGGATCGGCTTCAGCGTTCTATCCGGTGTCGGTTTGGCCTCCGGCGGCTTCATCATCGCCGCGACGGTCCATATTTTCCAACTCAAGAAATATGAGTCGATCGCGCGTCCCACGATTTTGGGCGCATTTCTCGGATACGTAACCGTGGTGTGCGCGCTGATGTTCGAAGTCGGGCTTCCGTATCGGCTCTGGCATCCGTTGGTGATGTGGAATCCGCACTCGGTCCTATTCGAAGTGGCCTGGTGCGTGATGCTCTACACCACGGTTCTGCTACTCGAATTTAGTCCGGTCATTTTTGAACGACTGGGACTTCGGGCGCCGCTGAAATTGATCCGCGCCGTCTATCTACCCCTCGTCATCGCCGGCGTTCTGCTTTCCACGCTTCATCAGTCTTCCCTCGGAACGCTTTACGTAATCGCTCCCGATAAACTTTACGGTCTCTGGTATTCGCCGTTCTTGCCCGTCTTCTTCTTCATTTCATCGATAGCCGCGGGACTCGCGTTGATCATCATCGAGTCGTTTCTTTGCTACCGGGCGTTCGGACGGAGAATTCAGCCGGACATTTTGGAAAAATTGGCGCAAATCGTCGTCGTGGCGCTGATCGTCTACGGCCTGTGGAAACTTCAGGATCTGATCGGCCGGGACAATTGGCGGCTGATGTTCGCTCTCACGCCGGAAAGCGTTCTCTTCTGGGGAGAGGTCGGCCTGGGCGTCGTCCTGCCGGTGATCTTGCTGTCGATCCCCGCGGTCCGGCGAAATGAAACCGGCATTTTCTTGGGCGCGATGCTGACGATCATGGGGTTCCTCCTCAATCGTTCGAACGTCGCGATCACCGGAATGATGGCGTCCTCGGGAGTGAATTACTTCCCTTCGTGGATGGAGGTAACGACGACCGTGATGCTGGTCGCGATCGGGTTCACTCTCTTTACCCTGGGGGTGAAATATTTGCCCGTGTTCCCCGAAGCGGATTTAGGCCGGCAACCTTCGCTTCCGATGAGGAAACCGGTTTTTCGTGGACGGGCAATCGCCGGTCTATGGGTCCTCGTGGCGATCGGAATCGCGTGCGTGAATTATGCCGCGTGGAGGAACGAGGGCCGGGTGGCTCAAAAGCGACCGTCCGCGCCGTTAGCGCAGGCTGGAGTCGTAGCGCTACCGGCATCGCTCCGGCTTCCCGGGGATCATACGTTTACGCCCAAGGACGATTCGGTGGGGCCGGTTCTCTTTCGGCACTCGACCCATATGAAGAGAAACGATGTTGTCTGCGCTTCCTGTCACCGGACGCAGTTCAAAATGTTGGCTGCAGCGGCTCCCGTACGGGGCGAAATCACCGAAGAGCGGGCGCACCGCGGAGATCTATGCGGTTCATGCCACAACGGTGTGAAGGCTTTCAGCGCGGAGGATGAATGCGATCGATGTCACAAATAATGGAGCGGCTGCGACCGGGGCTGCTCTATTCGCCGCGGCACACCTGGGCGCGAAAGGTGGGGAAACGCCGTGTCCGGGTCGGTCTGGATCCGTTTGCGTCGGATCTGATCGGCCAAGCGCTTTCGATTGTATTTCCCGCGATCCGCAGCCGGATTGATGCAGGGAAGCCGGGATGTTGGGTCTTGGATGAAACGGGGCCGATTCCGATCCGTATGCCGGTCTCCGGCACGGTTGTTCGGTGCCACAAAGAGCTACAGCAATTTCCCGGACCGATCGGCAGCGAGCCGTGCGGCCGGGGCTGGCTGATGGAGGTCGAGGTGGAAGGCGAAAGAGCGACGGCCGGCCTGATCCCTCCGGAGGCGATGGCGCCGAGGATGCTTTCCGATCTCGAACGCTTTCGGCGTCGAATCGGTAACGAACTACGGCGGTCGCACGCGGCCGTTGGCCCCACACTAATGGATGGCGGAGAGCCGGTGGACGATCTCCGGCGCGCGCTGGGGCCTTCAAAGTACCGCCGCCTGATCCTGGAATTCCTATGAAACGGCTATTCCAATCTCTCAGCATTCGTCTCTTTGCCGCTCTTGCCGGCATTGTCGCGGCCATCCTTTTTGCTTACGCCATCCTCAATTTTCTCACCATCTCAAAACTGTGGGTGGACGCTACGGAACAACACGCCGTGCAAACGAGTGAATTAATCCGGCGCTCGACACGTTACGGCATGTTGTTGAATCGGAAGGACGACGTGCACGAAACCATCCGCGATCTGGCTCAGGAGAGCGGAATCGCCGGAATTCGGATCTACGACAAACTCGGCCGAATCATGTTTTCGAATAAATCGGAAGAGATCCAGACCCAGGTCGATATGAAAGCGGAGGCCTGCGTCTTCTGCCACAGCCAGTCCGAGCCTTTGCGTTCTCTTCCCTCCTCGAACCGGATGAGAATGTATCGGGGCCCGACAGGAGAGAAAGTGCTGGCCCTGATTACGCCGATTGAAAATGAACCGGCCTGCTTCAACAACGCCTGTCACGCTCATCCGAAAAACCAAACGGTGCTGGGGGTTCTGGACGTTCGAATGTCTCTCGCGGGACTCGATCGCAGTGTTGCGGCGACGCGCGCGAACGTGATCTGGGTGACTCTCGTAGGAGCACTGCTCGTCGCCCTGGTGACGGCGCTTCTGATCCATCGGATGGTTCGGCGTCCCGTTCGGCTCTTAATCAAAGGAGCCCGCCGGGTTGCGGCGGGAGATCTCTCGACGCACCTTCCGGCCGGAACCAAAAACGAACTCGGTGAGCTGGCCCAGGCGTTCAATCACATGATGGATGAACTCGATCACGCGCAAAAAGAAATCACCCGATGGTCGTCCAAGTTAGAGCAAAAGGTCATTGAAAAAACGGATGAGCTCAGCCGGTCCCAACGGCAAGTGGTTCAGATGGAGAAGATGGCGTCGCTCGGCAAAATGGCGACCTCGGTGGCGCATGAATTGAACAATCCGTTGGCCGGCGTTCTCACGTACGCCAAGTTGATCTCGAGAATGTTGCGGGAGGAAGGTCGCCCGTCGGCGGAGCGAGAAGAGCTCCTAAAATATTTGGATCACATCCAGCGGGAATCGAGTCGCTGCGGAGATATCGTTCGGAGTCTTCTTCTTTTCGCCAAACCTTCCGACGTCAAACTGGGGCGGCATCCCATTCGCGAGATTATCGATCGGAGCCTGATGGTCGTGCAACACCACATGGACATGGCCCAGGTCCTGGCGAAGATCGAGCTTGCGGACCCGCAGCTTTCGATGACCTGCGACGCCAGCTTAATTCAGCAGGCGCTGGTAGCTCTCCTGGTCAACGCCGTGGAGGCGATGGCTCACGGGGGGGCCCTGTATCTCAGCGCCAGGGAAGAAAAGGGGCGCATCCTCCTCGATGTTTCGGATACGGGCGTGGGAATCTCGCAGGCTGATCTTCCGCATATCTTTGAGCCATTTTTTACGACAAAAGAGGGAGTTGTATCGGGCACCGGTCTCGGACTGGCGGTCGTGTACGGAATCGTACGCAAACACAACGGCACGATTGAAGTCGATTCAACGCCGGGGAAAGGGACGACCTTCCACCTTTCTCTTCCGGTAGACCCGGGTCACATGGAAGGCCAGAAAGGGTAAGACCATGACATGGCAACCGAAAGCGACAATTTTAATTGTGGATGACGAAATCTCCGTCCGAGACTCGTTAACGCAGTGGTTCCGGAGGGATGGGTACAATGTGGAGGCGGCGGAAAACGCGACCGACGCGTTGAAGGCTCTCCAAACGCACACGTTCGATCTTGTGCTTCTGGACATTCGGATGCCCGGGATGGACGGGCTGGAACTGCAACGCCGGATCAAAGAGACCGATCCTTCGATCTCGGTCATCATGATTACAGCGTTTGCGTCGGTGGAGACCGCCGTGGAGGCTCTCAAGCAAGGCGCCTACGATTACATCACCAAGCCGGTCGATCCGGACGAGTTGAGCCATTTGGTGCGGAATGCCCTCGAACAGCGCCGGCTGAAGAGTGAAAACGTTCGCCTCCGCGAGCATATTGAAGAAGTAAATCAACCGGAGGAGGTCGTCGGGGAAAGCGCAGCGATGAAGAAAGTGCTCGAGATGGTCCGGAGTGTTTCCCAAACCGATGCGACCGTATTGATCCGTGGCGAAAGCGGAACCGGAAAAGAGGTCATCGCCCGGCTGATTCACGCGAACAGTCCGCGGCGGTATTTTCAGATCGTTCCGGTCAACTGCGGCGCATTCACCGAGACATTGCTCGAGAGCGAGCTGTTCGGCCACGAGAAAGGAGCTTTCACCGGCGCGCAATACCGGCGGAAAGGAAAAATCGAACTTGCCGACGGAGGGACGCTCTTCCTGGATGAGGTCGGGACGATCAGCCAAAAAACACAGGTCGATCTCTTGCGTGTGCTGGAGACAAAAGAATTCACGAGGGTGGGCGGAACGAAACCGGTGCGAGTCGATTTCCGTGTGATCGGCGCGACGAACCAAAACCTCGAAAAAATGGTGGAAGAAGGAACATTCCGGGAGGATCTCTATTATCGGCTGAATGTTTTTTCCCTCCTGTTGCCTCCGCTTCGAGAGCGCCGGGAAGATATCCCGCTTTTTGCGAATCATTTTCTCAAGAAATATTCGCGGCAGATGGACAAGAAGATCGAGGAGATCAGTCCCGAGGCGATGGATTCTCTCGTGCGGTACCGATGGCCGGGAAATGTTCGTGAGCTGGCGAACGCCATGGAGCGAGCCGTTGTGGTCGGAAAACCTCCGGCCATCCGGCAGGAAGATCTTCCGTTTCAAGTGGAACATCCGGCGAACGGATCCACCGGAGACTCATTGGAGGACATGGAACGGGTACACGTTCAACGGATGCTGGAGCGGATGGAGTGGAACATCACGCAGGCGGCGGAAACGTTGGGCATTGACCGGGTGACGCTCTACAACAAGATCAAGAAATACGATCTGCGGAAGTAGGCGTTCATGGGCACCCTTTGTCTGGTCCCGATCTATTTCGGCACGCAGCAGGGGCTCCTGTCACCACTTTCGCAGTCGTTGAGCCGAATCTTCGGCGTTCAGGTGAAGACGCGGCCTCCTTGGTTCGATCCCGAGGCGACGTTTGATTCGAGTCGCGGCCAATATCACTCGACGCAGCTCGTTCAAGCGCTGCTGTCCCAACCCGAGGGACAGGGGCTCCGAATTCTGGGCGTGACCAGTGTCGATCTCTATGTTCCGGTACTCACGTACGTCTTTGGCGAAGCTCAGCTGCAGGGTCGGGCGGCCGTGGTTTCGATGCATCGGCTTCGAAACGAACTGTACGGCCTCCCCGCCGACGAGGAGCTTCTTCAGAAGCGGTTCATTAAGGAAGCGATACACGAAATGGGACACACGTTCGGCCTTGTACACTGTTCTCAAAGTCGTTGTGTGATGCACGGCTCGACGTATGTCGAAGAGATCGATCTGAAATTGGAGGAGTTTTGTTCAGCTTGCGCCGAAAGCGTCGCCCGGCAGAGCAGCTTGGCTTTTCCCGGAAAGCCGGTTTCCGGCTGACGAGAAACGGTATACAACTCTCCACGTGACGGAATCGGAACTCGATTCGTATCGCCTCGTGCGGCTTCCAGGCTACCTGATCCTGAGCCGCGGAAGCGAGATCGTCATCTCATTCGACAGTGAAGGGAGGCTCTTTCATGCCTTTTTCTTCGGCCGCACCTGCCGGATCGGCTTGGATGGAAAGGCGGTGGAAGTTCACGGCGGC